>JAGLEG010000280.1 GCA_023145185.1 Thermoplasmata archaeon | reverse complement strand
CGTGTTGTTCTTTCCGTAGTCGGAGGCCTGATATCTTTCGACATCCTTGTGTTCGGTTGAATCGTGGTTCCTGTCAAAGGTGTTTGCCCAAATAGTGAAATTGTTCGCCCCCCTATTGAGGCTCAAACCAATATGTTCATTGCTCTCGAAGTTGTTACCCGTTATCATTACATCAGATCCCATCTCAGCTTCCAATCCGATTACATTATTGATGATCTCATTCCCAATTATATACCCTCGATCCGCTCGATAGATGGAGATACCATTCCGATAATTATCATTAATGTGGTTATCACTGATGGTGAAGTTATCACAGTCATACAACGAAATGCCATATCTCCCATTTTCAATGGTGTTATTGTTGACGTATATATTTGAGGCGGTTCCCACTGATATGGAATTGTATTCCGAATCCGAGAAGTAGTTGTCCATGATCCTGATATCATCCACTCTACTCAGGTAAACTCCGTTGGATCCCTGCATCCAGTTATCTGATATCCTCACTACCTGAGAGTCCATGAAATTCGCCCTCATGTGCTTTCCTCTCAGATGGTTTCCATTGAATACAACATCAATGCATTCGTGAAAAACTGGCCCTCCCTGAGTGTGGGATATTGTATTGTCGATGAACTCGATCTCTTCACATCCCTTGAAATCAAAAAAGCCCGGGTCCCCGAGCATCTCGTTTCCGATCATCCTGATCCCGGTAGTGTCCTCGATCTCGATCGCTCTGTGAACGTCTGATATGATGTTGTTCTGGAACGTGATGTCCCATGCATCCTCTACCTGAAGTCCGGAGGACCCTTCCTCAAATGTGCAGTTCTCGATGATACTGTAACCTCCTCCCGATATCTTGATCCCGTCCCCGCGTATGGCGGAATTATTTATCCGGATACGTTCGCAGTTCTTCAACATGAAATTGAAACCGCTTGAGATGTTCAGGGAATCGAAGATCAGGTCACTGGAATAGTGGACGGAGATACCGCCATAGAATGAGTATTTCGATAACCCGCTGAGATCCTGATCATGAAGGTCAAATATCATAAGTTGAAAGATGTCTCCATCGGGCAGAAGCCCCGGATCGAAGGTTCCTTTCAGATACTTTATAGGCAATTCAGCGATGGTATTCCCGTCTCCGATCTCCAGCGAGGAGAGGGACCCGCCATCCAGGTAGATCCCGATGATACCGTAGTTGATCCTGTTGTTCAGGATACGGTTATGCATGCATGTCCCCCCCAGGTTTATTCCGCTGTAATAGCCGCCCAGGGTGTTATTTTTTAACAGTGTGAAGTTACAATTTGAGACCGATATCGGCCAGCCGCCAGTCATGTTGTTATGAATGAAACTGATGTGGTCGGAGGAATCCAAACGGGCATAGGACGAGTAATATGTGGACAGGATAGAGCAATTAGATACCTCGAATTCCTCGCATTCATCGATCTGCAAAACCGTTCCACGGGATAATAGGGTCGACCCCATAACATCGATATCTTTCGATCTGGAGAAGGTAATTGAGTTGTATCCACATTCAACGGATGTGTTGATCACCATGATCTCCCTGCAATTCGACAACTGCAATCCGATGAGGTTAGTTGGTTCGTGATGATCTCCAATAGACAGGCCGGATACGTTCATCAGGATAATGTAACCCAGGTCCCCGGTGTAAACCGTACCATCGAACCTCTCATTCTGCAACAGCATGATCTGTTGACCATTGATAGTATTGTTTCCAATATTGAACTTCGTTGGAAATGTCCCTTCACCCGAGATGTAGAAGAAAAAATTAGTGAAATTATTGTTGTACATTGAAACGTCATCACAGGACTCGATAATCATCACTTCCATGCTCTCTCCGATGAATATATTTCCGCTGATATTCAATTTCTCGGATCTTGTCAGCATTGGTCCTTTTGAAGTGAAGGTGTTATTAAGGATAGAAAAACCGTTGCCATCTTCCGACCCAGCCCATATGTTTCGATTGCCTTCAATGATCGAATCCCGGGAC
>JAGLEG010000028.1 GCA_023145185.1 Thermoplasmata archaeon | reverse complement strand
TCGATCATACTATTGATCGCTCTCGCCTTGATCATTGTTGGTGTGGTCATATTCTTCATGATGAGTAAGAAAAAGGAAGAAGAGGAATCAGAAACAGGTGAGGAGGAGGAGCACGAGCTCACGAAAGAAGAGACCTACGAGGCTATGTACGGCGAACCTGCTCCGAAAGAAGAGGAAGGGATGACCACCGACGAGCTCAAAGGTTTCATACACGAACAGATCGAGGAGTTGGAAGAGAACAAAGGAGAGGAGTGAGGGATCAAAACAGGGTCGCCTTTCTACTTTCTACAAACAGGTGGGCCAGTATAGAAGAGATAAGATCCATGAATATGGAAAATGTCATCGAGATTTGTACTCAATATTTTAGAGCTTAAGGAATGTCTTAAGCAACATATATTAGGTAGGAACACAATACTAAGTATCATGGTCCTACCTTTTTTCGACCGAGTCAGCGAACTCAATTCCCTTGAAAAGTTATTCATATCGAATAAGTTCGAGATGATGGTATTATACGGAAGAAGAAGGATCGGAAAGACCTACCTGATTAAAGAATTCCTTAAGGATCGGAGAGGTTTCTATTTCATCTGTGACAAAGCGGGCACGGTGAAAAATTCAATTCGTTTGAAGAGGGAATACGCACGATACGCCGAAGAGGTGCCGATCGAAAGCACCGATATTGATGAAATATTCAGATATATTGCAGACAGAAGCGAAAAAAGGACCATTATCATTCTTGACGAATTCTCTTATCTGGTTGAAAAAGACCCCTCCATCCCATCCGTCTTCCAAAGGATCATTGACGAGATCTTGATAGATTCAAATATACTGCTTATCCTCTGCGGTTCCAGCATCAGCATGATGGAGGAGGGCGTTCTCAGCAGAAAATCTCCGTTGTACGGAAGAAGGTCGGCCCACCTCAGGATAGGTCCAATCCCATTCCCGTATCTAAAGGATTTTCTTCCCGATTACCATACAGAGGACCTCGTCAGGGTACATTCTATCATAGGTGGTGTCCCTTATCATTTAAGCCTCTTCGACGGCTCCGAGCATTATGAGGAGAACATCAGGGAGATCATAATGAGCAAGGATGGAAAGCTCTACGAGGAGACAGATTTCCTTCTTAAGCAGAAATTAAGGGAACCCGACACCTACAGATCGATCCTCTCATCCATCGCAGGAGGAGATACCCGTCTGGTCAACATTTCGAACAGGACAATGATCCAGAAGAACGACCTCCCCAAATATCTTAAACGACTGATCTCGCTTGGAATGGTTAAGAAGGAACATTCCGTTACAGATAAAAAGGCCTCCAGGCCCCATTACGTCATTGAAGACAACCTGATCAATTTCTGGCATACATTCTGCGAACCGTTCAAGTCACACCTTGAGATCGAGGAGATCGAGGCCCCCATGGCGAACCTGAAAGAGCAGTTCAATACCTACGTGGGAAGGAGGTTCGAGGATCTTGTAAGGAACGAGCTGGTGAGGCATGTACTGCCATACAAGGCCGACAGGATCGGGAGATTCTGGAGTAAGGAAACCGAGATAGATATCGTCGCACTGGATAGAAGAAAAGGGAACGGGACATTCATAGAGGTGAAATGGTCGAAGGTCGACCCCGTCAGGGAGCTGAGGAAGCTTGAGAGAAAAATTGAGGAATTCCCGTTGAAACTGAACGGCATTGGAAAGATGATCATCGCCAGGGAATTGAAGGAACCGCATGAGAACTGCATCGATCTTGCCACTCTCATGGATATGAACAAGAGATGAATGAGAATAAAGAAAAGAGTGAGGAGTAATGGATCAGAACAGGGTCGCCTTTTTCCGCCCTATCAGAAGATACGCCAGATACTTCGGGACAACCGTCTTCCCCTGTTCCAGATCATGGTCAATATCATTCATCCGTATCTTAAACGGCTCCGTGATGTTCACCTCCACCTCATCCGATGGAAGCGCTATGGCGTCCCTCAGCGGATCGAACTCATCCAGCTTGTAGGGGTCCAGGACCAACACCTTCAGACCGGTCTTTCCGTGAAGGGACGACGGCACCCTTATGAGCCTCTTGATGTCCGTGGTCACCGGCTCGTCAGTCTCTCCCTTCAGGTCTATCGAGGAGAACGTTGCCGCCAGCTTGATGAAATCGTTGTCCATCCTCTTGGACGCGGTCAGCCTGAACGTATCCTTGTCCTTCATCCTCTGGTAGGTCTTGCCGTCCCCGTCGGAAAACAGGTCGTCAACTATCGATTCGCATTTCTTGTCCTTGATATCCAGCTTCTTCGATCTGGAGATATCCAGAAGATATCTTATCTTATCCTTCTTGGTCTCCCTCTCACACAGCTGGTCGATCATCTTGTCCTTTCCCTCGTATATCTTCCTTACCCAACCCCCATAGCTCCTGTCCCTGAAGTCCCTCTCGGTCTTGGCGGACCCGTACTTGATATTCACGTCTGTCACTATCTCCGGAAACAGCGCCTCGAACTTGATCCCTTTTCCCGTGATGTAATCCACCACAGCCCTCCTGTCCCTGCTGTTCATCTGGAGGACCTCAGGGGCCCTCACGTGGATATGATAACCCCTCCCCCCGGAGAAATGGAGATACGTGTGTTCCGGCGGGAGTCCCAGGTCCCCAAGGATGAAATCGAACAGCAGGTCCCGAACCTCCCTCTTGACCTGTGCCAGCTGCTCCTCGAAGGTCATCGTGTCAGCATCTTGAAGGTGGTCCGCATCCAGATCGAAGATGAGATCGGACCCCATCCACGTCTTGAACTTATCCCCCATGGGCTTCAGGGCCGGCTCCTCGTAGTAGGCGACGGAGTAATAGGAGTGCATGGGTACGATATCCCTGAAGAACCTCCGCATCTCCTCGCTTCTCTGGAAGGAGATGTGTCGAAACATCATCTTACCGCCGAAGGGAAAAAATCCCCACTCCCTCCTTGCAAATCTAAAGGGAGGGTCCACGACGCTCTTCAAATAGTAATCCTGGAAACACCGTTTCTGGAAGATGATCTCCCTCGAGGGCTCCTGTTTCCAAGACTTTTCCATGGCTCCCCAAACACCTCGAGATATACCCGATTTAGCAGTGGTTATCCGAAAGTATAGTCCATTAACCTGCCCACATGCGATTGTGCATTATAACTGCACAGACATGACTATTTTAAAAAAAGGTGATAATAACTCTGAACACAACCATCATCCCTACTGTTTGACGTATGATAAAAAGCTTCAAATATATCGATTGAATACTGTGTTCTCCCCCCGGGTTTCGTACGTCGGGTTCTACCATACCTGATGGGAACATATCATATGACCAGAGGGAGTGTCGCACGGATATCCGGGTCCCGATTGGAGGTCGCAAAAAATGAAAGCACTGAGCAAACAGAAGTGGTTGGAATTTATCGACAGGATGATCAAGGAGGATGCTGGAGAGGTGATCGGTGTCAAGGCGAAGGGAAGCAGATTCCACTTCTCCCCTCTGGATGCCGCCGCAGATCTGAGGCTGGATTACGACATCACGCTTCTACCTCCCAAGAAGGAGCTTCTTCCCACATGCGAGAGCCTTCTGGAATTCGACATTTCACAGCCGTTCGACGTACAGGTGAAAAAGGAGGATCAAAAGAAGATCCTGGTGGGCGTCCACCCCTACGACATGGTCGCCATCAACATGATGGACAGGATCTACCTGGACACTCACGTCGACGAGCATTACGAAATTCGCAGGAACAACACGACGATCATAGTATCCGACATACTCAATATCCCGGACCGCGCATTCTGCGGCAGCCTGGGAACCCATGTCGTCGACACCGGCTACGATCTTCTCGTGACCGATCTGGGCGACACCGTTGTCATAGCGGTGGGTACAGACAAGGGCACAGAGCTACTGGACAAATACGCATCCCCGAGAGACGCCACGGACTCCGAGAAGGGCGACGTGGAGAATCTCAGGGAGACAACCGGGTCCAGCTACACCAGGAAGATGGCTGACGATTACAACTGGTCCGAGGTTCTAAAGGAGAACTACGAGCACCCGATATGGGATGAGAACGCCAGGAAATGCCTCTCATGTGGATCGTGTACGCTAGTCTGTCCCACGTGCGTCTGCTACGACGTCGAGGACGAGATGGAGCTGAACCTCGTCAAGGGCAAGAGGACCAGGACCTGGGACGGCTGTCTTCTCAAGGATTTCACGCTCGTCGGGAGCGGCGAGACCTTCAGGGAGTCTCCAATGGAGAGGTATAGACACAGATACTACAGGAAAGGGCTCTACCTCCCCCAGAGGTTCGGCTTCGTCGCCTGCGTCGGCTGCGGCAGATGCGCAACCCAGTGTCTGCCCGATATCGCAGACCCCCTTGAGGTCATGAACGCTCTGGCCGCATCCTCCATGGAGGAGAAGAAGGAGCTGCCCATCCCCGAGGTTGAGGTTCAGGGGATCAAAGAGGAGCTCCTGCTCCCCGTAAGCGCAACGATAATGCAGAAGCACAAGATGAACGACCTGGAGACGCTGTACACTCTCAAGCTGGACAGCGGAAAGAAGCTCGAATATGAGCCGGGCCAGTTCGTGGAAGTATCCATCTTCGGCATCGGAGAGGCCCCGATATCGATCTCGTCCTCACCGGGTGCGGAGACGTTCGAGCTGCTCATAAGGAGGCTGGGCGATCTGACCACCGCAATAGAGAGGTTGATGCCAGGAGATAAGGTTGGAATAAGAGGCCCCTTCGGGAATGGTTTCGACACCGATGAGCTCGAGGGTAACAACATGCTGTACATCGGCGGGGGCTGCGGTCTGGCACCACTTCGCTCGATCATCAACTACTCCCTGGATAACAGGAAGGATTTCAAGGACGTCACCATACTCTACGGATGCAAGGACCCCGACTCCCAGCTTTTCCACAGTGACCTTGACAGATGGGAGAAGATGGAAGGCGTAGACCTCTTTACAGCGGTCGACTCCTGTCCGGACGGACAGTGCTGGGACGGAAATACCGGCGTTATCACCACGCTGATCCCGAAGGCGAAGTTCGACCCCAAGGATACGAAGGTGATCATTGTCGGACCTCCGATCATGTACAAGTTCGTCATCAGGGACATCAAGGCCCTTGGAGTCCCCGACGAGAACATCATAGTCTCCCTGGAAAGGAGGATGAAGTGCGGAGTGGGCAAGTGCGGACACTGCCAGATAAACGGCGTATATGTCTGCCTTGAGGGGCCCGTCTTCAATTATAAGGATATCAAGGAACTACCGGAGGCGCTTTAGATGAAACCGAGAGTAGCATTTTTTGATTTTGCAAGCTGTGAGGGATGCCAGTTGAACGTCATCAACCTCGAGGAGAAGATCCTGGACCTCATCAGCATCGTGGATGTGGTGACATTCAGGGAGGCCATGACAGAGCGTACCGACGAATATGACATCGCCTTCATCGAGGGGTCCATCAACCGACCCATGGACGAGGAGAAGCTCAAGAAGATCAGGGCCAACGCCAAGGTCCTGGTGGCCCTGGGCGCCTGTGCACACACGGGCGGGGTGAACAAGCTTCGGAACCAGTGGCCTGTTGAGAATGTTAAGAAGGAGGTGTACGGGGACGCCGATATCGAGGGAAACCCGCTCTTCGACGCCTTCCAGACCAAGGCCGTCGATGAGTGTGTGAAAGTTGATTTCTACATCCCCGGATGTCCCATTGACAGGAACGAGTTCGCCAGGATGGTCACCCAGATCGCAATGGGAAGGACCCCAAAGCTTCCCACCTACCCCGTCTGCGTGGAGTGCAAGAAGAACGAGAACATCTGCGTATTCGAGTATGGCGAGTTCTGCCTTGGCCCGATCACCAGGGCGGGATGCGACGCCATCTGTCCCACCAATGGTGAGGGATGTGACGGCTGCAGGGGCTACCTTGACGACCCGAAGATGAACGCGGCCAAGGACGTCATGTTGAAGTACGGCATCACCCTGGATATGATGATGAAGAAACTTAACATGTACAACTACAAGAAGGAGGGATATTAATGAGCGATGAGGTGAACATTCACGTTGAGCATCTTACGAGGGTAGAGGGACACGGTGACATCTTCTTCAACGCAAAGGAGGGGAAGGTGGAGAACGTCCAGTGGTCCGTGGTGGAGGCGCCCAGGTTCTTCGAGGCGATGGTCCGGGGCAAGAGCTATTCAAGCCTCCAGGCCATCACATCCAGGATATGCGGCATCTGCTCCATCGGGCACTCCATGTCATCGCTCAAGGCCAGCGAGGCCGCCATGGGCGTGGAGATCTCTGATCAGACCAAACTTCTCAGGAGATTGGGGGTCCATGCGGAGAACATGCAGAGCCATATCCTGCACGTTGGGTATCTGGTCTCACCCGATCTGTTCGGTGTTGGTTCGGTGTTCCCACTTGCCACAACCCACAAGGATGCGGTCCTGAAGATAGTGGGCCTCCACAGGCTCTCCAACTTCATGTCCGACCTGATATGCGGAAGGACGATCCACCCAATGAGGTTGACCATTGGCGGATTTACGATGATCCCCACCATAAAGGAGCTGGAGGATCTGAAGAAGCGGCTGATCGCAGCGGTTGAACCCACCAAGGAGGTTGCAGCGATCGTCCTGGCAAATGCTGATAAACTGCCTGACTTCAAGAGGGAGACCGAATACATAGCCCTCGTTACGGGAAAGGACTACGCGCTCTACGAGGGGGACATCGGTTCAACCGATACCGACCCCGTTCCGCCGGAGCGGTACCTTGAGATGACCAACGAGTATGTGGTCCCACAGTCCACTGCGAAATACGCGAAGCACAGCAGGGACTCCTTCATGACCGGTGCCCTTGCCAGGTTCAACATCAACTACGAGTTCCTGTCCCCTCTTGCCAAAGAGGTTGCGGGGATGTTCGGGTTGAAACCGATCTGCTACAACCCGTACATGAACTCGGTGGCACAGATCGTTGAGTTCGTGGACGCCATAGTTGACTCCATAGCGATAATCGATGAGCTGCTGGATACCGACATGAAGTACATTAGGCCCAAATTCGAGGTCAGGGCGGGTACTGGCGTGGGTGCGTGCGAGGTCCCGAGGGGACTCCTGTATCACGAGTACACCATCAACAAGATGGGGAACTGCGTCAAGGCAAACTGCATCATCCCGACCAACCAGAACCACGGGAACATCCAGCACGACTTCGAGGCGATCGCCCCGACCCTTGTGGGGAAGCCAGAAAAGGAGATCGAGCTCACATTGGAAATGCTGGTAAGGGCGTACGACCCCTGCATATCATGTTCGACGCATTACCTCAACGTCAGGTTCAGGTAGAGATAAAGTGCAGTGTAGAACCCTATCCGCATTCGGGCCAGGCCCAAGCCTGGCCCACTAATCTTTTTGCGGGTTACAGTTTTAGACATTTGAAAATATGATCCTATGGATCTACTTCTTGTTCAAAGCCGTTTCCAGGAACCGATAACAAGCTTCATGAGATGGCATCGGGTCAAGAAGCTGTTTCATCTCAGCCAACCATATCTTCTCCAGATCGGCAGACCTCTTCAATAACTGTTTCTCATCAAAGGTCATTCCATAATATTCCAACTTCTTATTCGCCAGATCCACATCAATGACCGATCCCCTCTCGATCAGTCTGGACGCATCATACAGGTCCCTTGGCCTTCTTCTTGTCATCAAAGCTCTGACCTTCTCTGCCAATATCTCCCTGAGATCCATGGTCCTTAGAATGTACGAAAAGACATTCGGATAGACCGGAGAATATTCTTTGAGCTCTGGCGACAGCAGGATCGTTTCCCTTGTGCTGATGTCAAGAGAGATGGTGCATATACCTTTCCCGCCATGGAAAAGAGGACCTTCTATCTTCAACCTGAACCCCGAAGAATCCTCACCGCTCCTTAGCCTGTCGAAAGAAGTTTTGAAATTGTAATTTGATACTGCTTCGGTTGAGATATGTATGATCTTCTCAATTTCTATCATGCCTGATGCGGTGAAATCCAGGTCCTCACTGAACCTCTCCACAAATCCCATTTTCTGCAACGCCGTTCCACCTTTGAACACCAATTCTCCAGCGTACTTCCTCGAAATTGAAGATAGCACGATATGTTGAAAAAAGTCTTTCTCTACCTGGCCAAGTGAAAACCCTGTGATACCAATGAATCTGGATAGCTCTGTCCTGTTCATAGCTGCACCCCATTTTGAAGGATATGCCATTTTCGATCGTAAGTTCCCCTTCTTTCCCCTGAAGGATCAAGGCGCACATACGTCGATGATAATTTCCCAAACATCTCTGGTCTTACGTCGAATCCGCT
>JAGLEG010000279.1 GCA_023145185.1 Thermoplasmata archaeon | reverse complement strand
CTTCCCAGGCCGTTTACCTTTATAAATATATTAATTCAAATAGTTTTCAGCAGAGATCCAGCTGATATTGCCTCAGATGCCTTCGAGATATTTCTCAAGATCGGAGGATGGTATCGAGACCTGTTCTCTGTTGGTGAGGTCCTTGATCGATATCTTCTTCTCATCCATCTCCGCGTCCCCGATGATAATTACGTGGTCCGCCCCGCAGTTGATCCCGTAGCCGATCGCCTTCTTAACGTTCCTGCCCTGGGTTTCCAGGATGCACTTCCTACCCGAATCCCGTATTCGGTCCATTATTGAAATGCTCTCCCTCACCGCCCGTTCACCCATTGGTATCAGGTAGTAAATCCCTACACCATCTCCCCCGGCCCTCTCCGGGCCGTCGATGGCCATTATTATCCTGTCGAATCCCAGCCCGAACCCGATCCCATTCACCTCGCTATTGAACATCGAGGTCATGGAGTAACCGCCGCCCCCACATATCTGCTTCTCAGCTCCAAGGGATGGAACGTCTATCTCGAATACGATCCCGTCGTAATAATCGAGCCCTCTGGTTATGGAGGGGTCGAAGATAACCTCCTCTCCAGCCGAGCTCTTCAGGATGTCAAACAGGCTCATCAGGAGCGCCCCCTCCTCCTCTACGGCCTCTCCCGCCCCCTTCAATAGATCTCCGATCACGTCGGTCGCCTCCGAAAGTGAGTACGTGTTCGTAAGTATCTCGGCAATATCATGGGAGCTGCTTTTTTGCAGGATCACCTGCCTGACCTTCCCGGCCTCCTTCTTGTCAAGGGCGATCGCCAGATCCCTCTCCTTTGAGAGGTCGATGCCCAGCTCCCTAAAAACCTCTCGAAGAAGCCCGACATCCCCGATCCGTACCGAAAACCCCCTCAAACCCACCTTTCTTAATGCAGAGATCGCCGCCGATATCACCTCGGCATAGGCGAGGGCCGTTCTCTTTCCGATGTACTCCAGCCCCATCTGCCAGAACTCTCTGTATCTTCCCTTCTGGGGCCTTTCGTACCTGAAGCAGTTTCCGAAATAGAGGATGCGCAGTGGTTTCGGCTCGTTCCTCAGCTCCGCCTGATAGAACCTCATCACAGGTGCGGTCAGTTCCGGCCTGAGCGCGAGGTCCCTGTCGCCCTTGTCCTTGAAGGCGTATATCTGGTCCACCACCTGGGGTCCTGATTTGGCCACGAACAGGTCCAGGTGCTCGAAAGTGGGCGTCTGCACTTCGTTGTAACCGAAGTCCTGCAGGACCGATCTGATCTCCGATTCCACATATCTCCTGACGGCCATCTGATCGGGTCCGAAATCCCTGGTGCCTCTTGGTCGATTCAGCTCGGTCATATAATGCCTCCCGGCTTCTTTCGTTCCATATAGTTACAGTATATAATAATATAAGCTCTGGACCCTCCCTGGGAGTCCTCCCGTTCGGTGGGGAGAATGTATATATATAGGTTGTAGAATACACCAAATCCCACGGTAGACGGCGAAGGTCGTTTATGCCTGTGGAAACAGTTAAAACATGCACCTCGTGAGTTGGAATTTACGAGGGAAGGAGATAGGCCGAGGCGAAAGCTCATGACGTCGATGATCTCGATCATATGTGTACTGGACGTTAGCTGAGCTAGAAGTCTGCGACTACTACGCCGTTTGGGGAATGGCTTGGCTCGGGCGCCGAGGAAGGTCGTACCAAGTTGCGATAAGCGAGGGGTAGGCACATGGAGCCTTTGATCCCTCGATTGCCTAATTGGACTTCCTATTACTTCGGTAAT
>JAGLEG010000278.1 GCA_023145185.1 Thermoplasmata archaeon | reverse complement strand
CCAGCTGTTCGATATCACCTCTACCTATCATTCAATACCTTCCTAATTCTATCCGGAACGATCAGGTTCCATTCCCTGTTAAGGGTCCCTCCTCTCACTTTCTCGAGGTAATAATTATTTCGTCCGGAAAATGATATCATCTTCTCCAGCATATGGTCGGATATATCCGTTCTCTCTATCATCTGAAGGAAATAACCCAGGACCCTTGCTGTTTTCTTGTTGTTGAATTCCAGAATGTGATCCGATAATCTTCCTTCATCGATCCTCTCGATGTTCCTGATAATATCAATTAACTCGAACCACCCTCCTGATAGAGATGGTCGATTTACAATATCCAGCAGGGTCCGTTCGATATCTGAAACGAATATCGACCTGTTCAGGTAAGGTATCGTTTTGATTCCAAACATTCTCCCTCTGGTTATCTTTACGAATTTGATGATATTATCATGATATTCAAGGTCCCGATAGTGGGTGGGCGATGAAATGTGGATGGTATTGAAATATCTGTTTGCGAGACCATGGATATTGACAGCGGTGTAATGTGAGAAAAAATAATCCCTGCATAACGAGGACCCTATCAATATGGAGTCCTCATGATAGAGCTTCCTGTTCAGGATTCGTTTCCCAGGTGTTCTCGCAAATAGACCTGCCTTTATCCTTTCAGCCGCTCCTTTCTTTACCAATGAGGAAGCTATGTTCCTTGCATGATATTCCGAAATGTTGAGGTTCTTCGTAATATAATTGATCGTGAAAATTCTCTGGTCCTTTTCCAGAAGGGAGAAGTATATCCTATGTTCAAGTTCAGACATCCCGCCTTTCATAAGTAGTTAATAGATTGTCACAGATATAATTGTTTCTATTATGTGTGTGATTATAGTATAACTCCGGCAAATGCGTTTTTCTGGTATCACGGATGGCCCATTTCTGTCAGCCATGCCTGCCAGGGGCCCTTTCTTATCCCCACCATCTTGACGGCCCCTATCCTGTCGATCTCCCTGCCGTTATCATCGTATGCGATCACGGTTGGGACGAAACTGATATGCTTCTCTACCCACAGCGGGTCCTCGTAATCCTTCAGGGTGATGATCTCCCCGTCGGGAAACTTCTTCTTGTACAACCTGATGAAGTGTTTGCAGAAGGGGCAGCTATCCTGCTGATATAGGACGAATCTCATATTTTTCCGAGTACACAAGGTCGTATTTAACCGCTTCCCCGGTATGTCAAGGGCGAAGGGAGGCGATTCGAATAACCCTACTCCTCAGGGATAATATCTCCCGATCTAGCAAACTTCCTTCTGACCATGAAAAGGAGAACGAGAATGATGATAATGGCAATGCTCATCATGCATAGGATCATAATTAATTCCTCATGTCCTCTCCAATCCTCAGGTTGACCATTACCCGTCGGCAAAGGGGGGGCCAGCTCATCCTCGAGGACCACGATATTAATGGACGTTTCATGTGAGTTCCCTTGTGCATCAAATACAGTAAGGTTAACGTCATATACGCCAGGTTCATAGAAGCTGTAACGAATAGATTCCCCGAACAACCTTACCTTGATGAAGGAATACCTGATGCCTTCATCGTCCGATCTGGTCCCTTTCAGAGTCCAGGTCCAGTTAACTATTCTCACGTTATCACTGCTTTCACTTCCTGCCATTACAAGCTCCATTCCAACATAAATGGAATCATATAACCTGTTGATCCTGGAAACGGGTGGTTCTGTATCCAGAACGGTCACCCATATCCAACCTGTGGCATTGTTACCAGCCTCATCCCAGATCTCCAATGTCAGCCTGTATATGCCGGAATCGTGGAACCTGAAGTTATCCCAAAGGCCGGATCTGTAGAACGTCTCGTCTCCCTCTATCGTCCAGTTGTATCCGATAATACCCACGTTGTCGGTGCATCTGATACCCGACAGATAGGAGAGCTCGCCCTGGTCGATAGTGTAGTTGTGGCCGATATCAACCACCGGTGCGGTGATGTCCCTGACCGTTACGGTCACGATATCATTGGCCAGGTTCCCCATATCGTCTGTTAGGTTAAGTTCTATCAGAAACAGACCTGCGTTTTCAAAATAATATCCTGGAGCATAGCCAAATAGCTCGACAGGTCCAATGTCCTGAAATCTCCAGGTAAAATTGAGGAAACCAACGTTGTCATGGCTTCTGCTTCCATCCAGACGGACGGTGGTAAATTGATCAACGATAATATCCTCTCCAGCGTGAGCTACAGGTGGTATCCTATCTGGCAATACGAATATTTCAAAGTAGTACAGGGTAAAAAGACCTTCCGAATTCGTTACGTTGAGCGTAATATTATATTTCCCATGAACTCCAAAATAGAAAGAGAGGATATCAGATGCAATGATCTGGCGTTTACCCTCGTAATAAAAAGTCCACATGTGATCAAGGGAGAACGATTCCTCATCGGTCCAGTTCCCGGGGTGGATAACCACCAGGGTATTGTTCTCTACCTCGGTGTTCAGATCGATCCCAAATGGGGGGATCGGGGGAGTAGTATCCCAAACTGCCACCGCATCAACCCTCATCATAAACGCTGTTATCTGCTGGTTGCCTGCCTCATCTCTTACTATAAGCAATATATTGTAATTTCCCACGATATCAAACGTGAAATTTGTAATGACCCCGTATAAATTGACGGATGTACCATTATATCCAAATTCCCAGGTGTAGTTCACTATACCTATATTATCACTGCTTTTAGATCCATTGAACATGACAGTTGAACCCACATCCACTATCTGGTCCGGCCCGGCAAGTGCGATCGGCAGCTCATCATCCACATAGAACAGTGGATCGGCAAAGGGATATCTGTCCTCTGCACCACTCTCTCCTGCGATCATGTATGATATGTTCCATATCGCCCCATCGTGTGAAGCTCCTGGATATCTGGTGGGGTGGTCTCTCCAGTAGTTGCCCATTGAACCATCATCCCAGAGGTTATCGGTCCCATTGTCCTTTGCCTGGACGCCCCCTTTATTGTTATCCAGGAAATCGTTTTGGACCACCTTGTTATCCCTGGACCCCTCCCCGACTATCCTGACCGCGAATTCGTAGTTCTCTGAAAACGTGTTGAGCATTATCGTGTTGTTCAATGCAGTAGGGGGATCGCTCCTGAACTGCCAGGGATAGCTGTATGATGGGTTCTCGTTGAACACCGTCTCATGGGCAGCCACCTGAAGCTTTGACCTGAGATCACTGCTCAGAGGGGTGGTATCACGCGAGCCTACAGGCGATCTGCCGGTTGTGGTCGCATAGATGACACATGCCGCAAGATAGCTGCCTGATAGAGAGGGATGGCTTCCATCCGAGGAGTACAGATCGTAGAACAGTGTACCTGGACTTGTCGGATCGGATCCGGTCTGGTTGATCTCCTCGAATATATGTTTCCAGGCGAGGCCAACAGGGGCTATCCAGATGGGGCGGTCCTCTGTGGAAACATTTTCTGCATATTTCCGGTAGCCGATCTCGAGGTGGCTCTGCATCGCAGTGTAGTTGGGATATCTATTGATATTGCTGGGGTCCCCATCCCTGCGACCCCAGGTCATCAAGAATACAGTTTCCGCTCCCGCCCTCTCGATCATTGGATCTAGTTTCTTTGCCCCACTTAAGCTGTCCACCCAGTTTCTGTTGTCCGTGAGAAAACCGGGGATCTGACTATGGTCCTGCAGTATCACATAATCCCACCTGGTGCCCCCGTTCAAGGTGGTGTTCCAGATGGTCCCACTTAGCCGTACACGGTTCCCATGTTCCGAAAGGGTTAGACCGCCCTCTGCGAGCCTGACACCTTTCGCATCCTCATAACTATTCTTGAAGATAGACTCGACCAGGGAGTCCAGATCGTTGCCATACGTGTAGCTGTTTCCCATGAGGAGGACCTTTTGCTTTGTCGGCCCGATGGAGATCCCCTCCATGTTCATTTCGAACGTGTTGTTGATTATACTGTTCCCCTCACCCAGAATGGAGATCCCGTAATGGTTTTCAAGAAATGAGCTGTTCAACACGGTATTATTGTTACCCAGGATGGATCCATATCCATTATAGGCGAATATACACTCCTCTACCCGGACGTCGCTTACATCCTTCAGCTGGAGGCCAGACGCATCCGACCCGCTATGCCTGATCTTGAACCCCCGTATGGTTGAGCCGTTTATCGACATGGAGACCACATCTCCATGGCCGATTCCAGAGATGATGGTATCCAGGCTGGAATTTCCGATCAAGTTCACCTTACGATCGATCACTGGATTCTCCAGATAGACACCTGACCAGACGTAGATGGTATCTCCATCAACTGCACTATCGATGGCTGACTGTATGGTGAGATGATCCTGACCTCCACCGCCATCCACGTAAAGGATAGATCCCCGTGATCCTGGATAGATCATGGAACTTGCCATGAGAAGATCCTGTTTGGTTCCAATTGAGACCTGCGTATATTCTACCTCCAACAGCAGTGGTGAGAGCAGGGCCAATATCACAAACAATGAAAGAGACGATCGCATGGTAAGATCCCGTGAACTGATAACTCTCAAGCTTCCTGATAAATATATTGCATTCATATAACAAATTGAGAGGTCTCACATCTGGTCGTGATCCTGAACATGGCAGACGTGGTTTCAATAGCCAAGGCGATCTATGAAATCCTTGAGATCCTCCCTTGTTCTGTTATATGGGCACACGGCGACGCACTCATTGCATCCGTCGTATTTGGCGAACTGCGGGAGACACTTGTAGGGGTCTATCGTGTATTTCATATGGCCCCTCTCCTCTCTTTTTTCGGCTGGTATGGCGTCCCCTTGGCAGGCCTCCTCGCAGATGTTGCAGTGGTCGCAGAACCAATCCACCCCGAAATCGGCCCTTTCGTTCTGTGGAAGGACCAGATCCGTTGTGATCGTTCCCAGCCGGACCCTGGGGCCGAACTCCCTTGTGATCAAAAGCCCAAGCCTGCCGAACTCCCCCAGGCCCGCCTCGTAAGCTGCCACGGGATTGAGTATCGTTGGCGGGTCCCTGATGAAGGTCCTCACCTGGTGTCCCACTGCAGGATAACCAAGCGACCTGATGAAGCCCGCCACCTGCTGGACCACCTGTCCCAGCCTCCAGTAGATCCTGAGAGCCTCCACCCCTGACGGGGGCTCGGGAGCGGTCTTGATGGTATCGTAGTCCATCTCCATCGCCAGAACCACTGCATATTTCTGGGGTATGTCCGCACCCTTGAAAACAAAGGATCCCTTCACCTGGGTGAAACCAATTAGATCCGCGCCCGCATCCTTTGCGAACTCCTCTATGCAGGATGCTGC
>JAGLEG010000277.1 GCA_023145185.1 Thermoplasmata archaeon | reverse complement strand
GCGAGGTCCACCAGGTGCTTCGCCTCCTCGACGGTGTACCCCGTCAACCTGGTGACAAGCCTCATACCCACCCCCTTGAACGAGAAAGAGGTCATGTTCTCGTAATATTCGTTATAGGTCCTGGAGCTCGAGTGGATGGAGCTCTCAAAATCCCCGCCCACAAGGGCAAGCTCCGAGTCGAATGACGCCCTTGCGTTGGTCGCCCCCGAGACGCGGAGGGGGACGCCCTTTGTCGTTACCATGTAATTTATCTGATCCGTGATCCCACGGTCCGTGAGGTTGGCCTTGATCGCCGCGGCCACCTCATCGAACTCTGAGGGGGAAATGGTCGTGGAAGTGGATGTTGATATGTTGATGATGTTCTCGGGGGGAAGGCCCCTTCTCTGGGCGAAGTACGTCCCTATCTCCTTCGAGATCTCCGAGTTGTCGTTGACGATCAGTACGACATCATCGTACAGCACCCTGCCGTCGTAGAGGCCTATGGGACCATCATCCCGTGTGGGTGGATCAGCAGGGGTCCTTGAGGGGAGTATTTCATCAAAACCCCCTGACGCCCATATTGGGCCCACCATCAATGTGGATATCAGAAGCATTACTACGATGATGGCCGAAGATGAGATGTGTCCCTTCAGGTCGAGTCCCCCTGGATGAGGTATAATGATATTATCATATATTTAGGGAATTACCCGGATCACTCGCTGCGGATGGACCTGATGATCTTGCCAACCTCGATCAGGAACTGGGACAGGGGCATCCCCTCCTCCCAGTCGAGGACGTAGTTCCCCCCTCTGGTCTCCCTCATCTTCACCGTCTTTCTATTCAGCGTATGGGAGAAGTACTTCAGCCCCTCCATCTCGATTGTGAACACCCTCCAGCTGTCCCCGCGGAATCCCTTGTACCTCAGGGCGTATATCGGAAACGTGTTGGCCCTCCTGCAATCCTCGAGAAAGTCGCCCAGCTGCTCTTTCAGCCTGGGCTGGCTGAGGTAGAGCTTCGGCACGGATGAGGACTTCACCTCGATGGGGAAGGATAGCTCCCCCCGAAGTGCCACGAGGTCAACCCCGAAGGACCCAGCGCCCCTCACCACCATGAACGGGTACCTCTCCATGACATCGTACCCCTCACACTCCTCCGCCGAGCAGGTCTTCTTCATCTTCACCAGAGATGCCATATCCCCTTCAAGGAGGCGCTTCAATTCCCTTTCGTACTTGGAACCCATTACAGCTTATATCAGCTTGTAATAGATATATACGATATGAAGGGGAGATATGCGAAAGAACATCAGATGTGCTCCAGCCAGGTGGGACCTTTTACGGTCCTCTCGCGATACCCGATGACCTGCCTGATGAGCTTTCCCGCAAGGCCCGGAGTGATGTACCTCTCAACCTCGGGGGAGATCTCCACCACATCCATTGCAAGGACGTTGTCCCCTATTCCCCCTATGAGATGGAGGATATCCCACGAGGTCAGCCCCCAGGGCTCGGGCGTGCCCACGCCGGGTGCGTAGGCCGGATCGATCCCGTCCATGTCTATGGAGAGGTAGATGGGGCGGTTCCTCACGGAAAAGGCCGTATCCCAGGAGTCCAGGATGTCGGATATCGAGGCCGCCCTCACCTCCTGTGACGTGGCATATCGAAGTCCCATATCCCGGGCATCCCGGTACTCCTCCATGCAGCCTGACCTGGGGCCAATGACGGATATGCTGTCGGGCCCCCACTTCTCGAAGATCCTGCGGGTGACACAGGCGTGTGACCGTGGGTTGGACTGATACTCCTGCCTGAAGTCGAGATGGGCATCAATTACCATGACCGTCCCCCCCTTTGAACTATATTTCTCCATGAAGGCGTCCACCGCAGGCTCGGTGAGCGAATGCTCTCCCCCCATCATCACGGGCATCTTGTCCGCATTGAATATCCTCTTTGAGATCGAGAGGACGTCCCTGAGCACCTCCTCCTGATGCGCCTCCTCGTTGATCAGCTCGAGGTCCCCCAGATCGCAGATGGAGATGTCTCCGATCTCCACGCCCAGGTCCATCAGAAAGGTCTCGAAATTGTACGTTTCCGACCTGATGGCCGCAGGGGCCCGTGATGCTCCCGTGATATGTGATGACGTCGCATCGAACGGTACCCCGAACAGGATGTACTTCGCCTCGTCGAACGGCGAACCTGCATCGGCGAATATCGGGTCCACGCTGTTTATCGAAACCCCTTCCTGGCCCATGGTCCTTGAAAGTATGAGGTGATTGAATAACCTTTCCCGGATCCCAAGTCAAAGTTAGGTTGGACAGGGAGGAGGGATAAATATCCCCTGTGCGTTATCCGGGCAGGTGCTGGATTTGGAGAAAGCCATGTTCGCAGCGGGATGCTTCTGGGGCGTCCAGGCGTCGCTTGACGAGCTGGAGGGAGTTGTGAGGACCACGGTGGGATACAGCGGAGGAGGCACGAAGGACCCCACGTACAGAGAAGTCTGCACCGGCCGTACGGGTCACGCGGAGGTGGTCCTGGTCGAGTTCACTCCCGGCGTGATCTCCTTCGAAGAGCTGCTGGACCACTTCTGGTCGATCCACGACCCCACAACGGTCAACAGACAGGGGCCGGACGTTGGCTCCCAGTACAGGTCTTCGGTGTTCTTCTTCTCACCTGAACAGGAGAGGATCGCGAGAAAATGCAAAGATGAGCTGGATGCAAGCGAGGAGCATTACAAGCCTGTCGTGACCGAGATAACGCCGTCATCCACGTTCTACCCTGCAGAGAAGTATCACCAGAGGTACTTTGAAAAGAACCCTGATAACATATCGTGTCACTAATAAAAATAAGAAAACGAGATGGGTCTGCCATTGAACAATTGGGCACACCTGCCCCGATCATATCCTTGTTATGGATTTCCTGTCCAGGGCGGCCTGGTACATGACCTCCTGGCCCGCCTCGATCTTCTCCTTGAACTCCTCGGGTATGGAGATCGTGAACATCTCGTAGGTCTCAAGGTCCATAAGCTGGGCCTCGTCCCCCTGAATGGATACCACCTGTGCCGTGGACTTCTCTATGATGGGGACCTGGATCTTGTGGGTCACAGGGCTTACTATGGACTTCTTGTTCCCGTCGAATATACCTACCGCAGTGATCCTCGCCTTGGCCTCACCGTGTTTCCCCGGTTTGGACGTGCTTATATCAATGATCTTGGACGGCTCACCGTCGACCACTATGTATCTTCCAACTTTGAGCTCCCTGATCTGCTGCATGGTCCAGGACATCTTAGA
>JAGLEG010000276.1 GCA_023145185.1 Thermoplasmata archaeon | reverse complement strand
TGCTGAGCGCGTAGAGGACTACCTTCCCCTTATCCTTACCGTCAACGTGTTCGTATTCCATTGTATCAACTCCTCTTTATAACTAGCTCTCCAAGCTCCTTCCCCTTCAGCCTGATCTCCTCCAGCTCCTCGGGGTCGGGTATGTATTTTAACCTCACATTTCCCAGGGGCGTCTCCCATCCCATCTCCTTCATGACCTCCTCCACCTGGCCAACGGCCTGGCCTCCCCATCCATAGGACCCGAATGCCAGCCCAACACGGTCCCGGGGCCATAGACCCTTGAGATAGGTTAGAAAAGCCCCCATTGTGGGAAGCATCCCGTTATTGAGAGTGGGAGATCCGATAAGCACCAGTTTGGATGTCAGGACGTCGGTCATCACATCGGATATGTCACTATCCTTGAGAGATCTCATGGAGACGTGCATTCCGGATTCAAGCAGACCCTCCTTCAATTTGTCCGCCATTATCTTGGTGGAACCCCACATGGTATCGTAAACGATCAACGCCTTATCTTCGGTCTGATGCGAAGCCCATTTTCCATACTCCGCAATTATCTGGGGGATGTGTGACCTCCATATCACCCCGTGGCTTGGGCCGATCATGTCAACATCCAGTGCCCCCACCACCTCCAGGGCCTTCTTGACCTGCATTCCAAAGGGGAGAACGATGTTTGCATAGTACTTGGCAGCCTCCTCCTTCACTATGTCCCATCCGATCTCGTCGTCGTACCTCTCCGAACTGGCAATATGCTGGCCGAACGCGTCGTTCGGGAGCAGAAGCTTATCCTCGGGGATGCAGGTGACCATGGAGTCCGGCCAGTGGACCATCGGGATGGTCACAAAGTGCAGGGTCCTCTTTCCTATGTTAAGGGTGTCCCCCGTCTTCACAACCTGGAAATCCCACTCCTCCTTGTAGTGTCGAACGATGCCCTGTTTTCCCTGGGAGGATGTTACGATCTTCGCGTTGGGGCAGAGCTTCAAAAGCTTTGGTATGGATCCAGTGTGGTCCATCTCCACGTGATTGGATATTATCAGATCTATCTTCGACGGGTCCACTACCGCCGATATCCTCGCGACCATCTCATCGTAGAGATAGTGCTTCACGGTATCAACAAGGGTGATCTTCTCATCCATTATCAGGTACGCGTTGTAGGTGGACCCCCTCTGCGTCTTGTATCCATGGAAATCCCTCAGCGTCCAATCTATCCCTCCTACCCAGAACACTCCTGGTTTGATCTCTATCCTGTCCATATTATTCCTCCTTCTACTTTTCCTTCGCAATGTAGGTCGGGGCCGTCTTCGGGGAGAGGCCCCCTTTCACGTTATGATAGTAATTGTATGTCATCGGGTTCCCGTCCCCGAGAGGCTCCATGTCCACCACCTCT
>JAGLEG010000275.1 GCA_023145185.1 Thermoplasmata archaeon | reverse complement strand
GCACCTTTTCGCATCCCAGTGCCTATTTTAATTTCTAACGGCGTTGATGATCGTTATGAAATCGAGTGGTCGATATAGCTTTCATACGACCAAAAGATATGCTGAATTATGTTCACTTTTGGTCTGGCGCGAAAAGGTTCACTATCGGCGCATTCAAGCACCTTTTCGCATCCCAGTGCCATTTTAATTTCTAACGTCGATCATATTCGATTGTGGAACTGAGTGGTAGAACAAGCTGAGATATGGACTGCACTCTGATCATTGGACAATATGATTGCATAATGACATTCAACATACATTGTACATATCGATATTGAATTTATTTGGCCAAGGGGGGTATGACGGATATTACCCAGGATCATTTAAATCAAAGCGGTAAGCGTGGACGGCAGGACATCGTTCTGAAAGATATTGAGGCGCGGATCCAGAGGATATCCCAGCTCCCGGATGGAAGTCGTGCGGCAAATTACTTCAATATCGCCCTCCGGGACCGGATGGATGCCTACGGCGAGGCGGCCCAGGAGCAAGTGAAGAAGCTATGTGTGGACCCCCAGAACATGTGACCAATGTCTTGATATCGTATTGACAGAACAGATCATCCCCCGGACGTTTTCTCGCTTTTCACCGCTGGACCGGGGGAAGTGTTTTATCTTTCCATTTCGTTTCCGGTGTGGAGCGAGCGAGATGCCGATCACCAGGGACGATTTTGAAAAAGGGGACGACTTCAAGAAGGTACTGGATTTCCTCGAGAAGAACTCGGATCAGGCCTACACAAAGGAGGAGATCTACCTGGGCATGGATATGAATATCGGGGAGGACACCCTTGAGATCATCCTGAACTCACATATCAAGGAGAGGAAGGTCCATGCAAAGACGATCGACGGCACGAGATACTTCCTGGCGACCAAGGTCAAGTTCATGTGATCGGAAGAGAACGAACTATTCTCTCCTCTTTTTTCTGGGAGGGTTCAGATAGGCCTTGACGTCGGGCTGAGCCAGCAAAGCCGTGTTGACCAGGCCAATGACCAGGGATATCACGTTGAAGTTCAATACCCCAACCACCGCCTCGATCAGGCCGAACCAGGAGGTGATCCTCCTTCTGCGCTTCTTACCAATTATACTCACCCCGTTCCTGATCTCGATAACGGACCAGATAAAGGGTGCGAAGAGGGAGATGATCAACAGGACCATTATTATCAGGGAGAGCAGGAGGGACAGAAGGCCCGTCACAGGTGAATTTGAAAGTATATTGAAACCCAACAGGAGGAAGAAGAGGAAAAAGGGCACCCCAAGGAAGAGCAGCGGTATGAACTTGATCAGTGAGATCACAATGTTCAATGCCCCGCTTACTATCATCATGATCGATATTGCCGTTACCATTCCCGGCCTCTGTTTACCTGACCTTTCCGCCATCTGATCACCTGGCCCATCCATCTCCCTTCTCCGTATTAATACCTGCTTCTTTCCATCATCATGAGGGGAGGGTTCGACCCCAATAATACTATCCAACCTAACTTTGACATATTAGTGGAGATGAGTGTCAAAGTTGGGATCCAACCATAATTCCCGGGATGGCCCGGGCGATGGCCCACGTGATCGTTTATTTTTCCCTCTTTGCGTGGATCGGCCTGATCTTCTCTGCTATCAGATATCTATCCTCGTACCTGAATATCTGCACCTTCCCCTTCCCGCTCAATTTCGACTCTATGGAGTTCCTGACGGGCCAGTAATCGGAGGGGTCGATCTTCCACCGAAGGGTGACCGAACCAACGCCCCGCTCGTTCAACATTTCAATCATCGTTGAAATGTCCTCCGCACTTCCCACATACTTGTATGTCCCCCTGAAAAACGAGGATAGGACGTCCTCCCCGGTGGAGAGCATGGTCCTCCTTCGGTCCAGCTCGATCAGGTCCGGCGAACTATCTCCCCCCAATGCTTTCCACACAAGCCCCGCCTTGACCACTGCGGGATCCAGCTCGTGGAGGTACCCGCCGATCTCGGCCGGGTCCACCCTCCCGGTCCCGATCTCCCTTGATTCCCCGGATATGCTATCTCCCCCTGGCAGAACCACGGCCGTGGATGCGGACCTTGCAAGGTCGCCTGTATACAGGTTCAATCTGTTTACCCTTCCATCTATCGATACGTACTCCGCCTCACACGGGAATGGGACCTTGTCCAGCGACAGATAAGGGGGCACCTCCAGGCAGAAACCCTTGACCCGGCCGGAATATACCTTTAGGATATCCCTGGGATCGGGGAGGAGCTCCGAGAGCGTTCTCTCCTGGGAACCCGGGGGTCGGGCCGGATCGCAGAAAGCGTGGTCGACATCGCCCACCCTGTCCGAAACCGCCTTTGAAAGTGAGTCCCCACATATCAGGTCGACGTTGTCGGCCCCCATGGCAATGCAGTTAAGATCGGCCATGAAGAGGTTGAGAGGGTCCTTGTCTATCGCAACAACCTCGGAGCAACTACTGGAAAATGCAATTATCTGGCCCCCCTGGCCGCACGCCAGGTCCGCTATCCTCCCGCATGCCATCCTCCGTGCACAGTGCTCTGCCGCCACCTCTGGAGTCGCCCACCTGAGCCCGGAGGAGGTGAAATACAGTCGCTCCCAGTTTGTGAACTTGCCCTTGCTCCTCTTCCTGGTAAGCAGTACGTCCATCACCAGGTCCGCATCACCCC
>JAGLEG010000274.1 GCA_023145185.1 Thermoplasmata archaeon | reverse complement strand
GGGCCAACGATCGGGAATGCCTGGACGGCCTGTGCGGTCTCATCCGGGGGGCCGCCTATTGGAGCCCTCACGGTAACATAGTAGCTGAATCCCACACCAACCTCGAACGTGGTCTCACCGTTGACATCAGTCAGGTTGCCAAGCAGCGCCAGGGACCCATTAACATCCGTGACCGATTGCGCGAACAATTTGATCAGCGCCCCATCCACAGGCGTCTCATTGCTGTCGAACACCCGGACCGTCAGGTTGGTCGTCGTGGTGTAGCCCCTCGTGGCGCTCAGGTGGGTATAATCCGGGTTCATGGTGGTAAAGACGGTAACGAATCCCGGAGCCCCTTCACCCTGGGGGTTATCGATCTGACCCGAGTACCCCTCCCACTGGTGCCATCCCATCTCCCAGAACTCGTTCCAGGCGTGGTCCCCGTCGTATGTGATGGTCATCACGGTAGGTATCAGGGCGATCTTCGCCACTGCAGCAAGAATGTAAGCGTTCTCCCCGCACATGCCCAGGTGGTCCTTGTAGATGAAGACCGGATTGGGATCCCTGACCTGGGGCAGGCCGAACATCATGCTCTCCATCTCCCATCTGGTCACAGCGCCCACGGCTCCATTGTTCGTTACCTGGTTCCTTGTTCCGTTCCAGAGATACGTCTCGTTCGCCAGGTAATCCTTCAGGAGGGGGAACCCCGTGTCGTTGTTGTAATAGAGGTAGGTCCTCCAGAATACGCCACCATCCTCCGAGAAGTTGAACTTCTGCGTCTCGGGGTTCATGTACTCCAGGGTATCGTATCCGAACCTGGGCATCAGCACGTACCAGTAGTATATCTCCTCCGGCATGGTCACGTTCCCGGATGACATCCTGTACGTTATGGTTGAGTGCTGGCCGTCGGTCAGGTTGTAATCGGATATGGATGCGTATTTGACGTCATCGGATACCGTGTACATCATGTGGACGTTCTCCCAGACCATCTTCCCCTCAACAAGATAGGAATCCAGAAAATCGGCGGGCATGTGGGCGATGGTGAAGGCGATCTCGTCAAGATATCTGCTGTCGATCGACTCGTTCAGAAGCAGATCGGCGTACTTCATCCTGTACATGTCCCTGAGGTTCAAGAACGACCAGACCAGCGTATCATTGAGCCAGAGAGGTGCCCTGTCCACCGCTTTACGCAGTGTTGAATTCAGATCGTAATAGGGGTCGTATGGGGCACTTGAAGATAGTTCATCGGAACCGCCGTCAAATTCGATGACCATGTCATTCGAGCTGTTGATGAAGAACGAGTAGTTCCCCGAGGTGAGCTCGACCCACTCCTTGACCTCCCTTGTGGGTGTGATCTCACTGGATCTCCCTGTGGGTATGAGGATTGAAAGCATGCCTATGGTAATCATTATCGTGGCGATGGCCCTGGAATTCATACTGTACCCCCGAGTAAGTGCGAAAAGTAATAGGATGCTTTATTTATATTACAGATTGGTAGGTTCTTTTTCCTACAAGATAAACCTTTTCCTCACATCCCGAAGTAGATAAGGGCGATAATGAACAGATGCATGGCAGTTGCAACGGACATGACCATGTAGAATGGGATCTTTCTTGTCTTGTGGCGGAGCAGGGCCATTCCAAGCCAACCACCCATGAAGCCTCCAAGGAGAGAAAAGAGAAATAGTATCCATTCCGGAACCCTGTTCACCCTTCGTTTCGCCCTGGTCTTGTCATCTGCGAAAAGGATGAAGGTCGTGATGTTGGTCCCTATCAGCCAGGAAATGTAGAGATCTCCCACAGGAAAATAGGATGCTACGCCGATCATAAGTGTGAGCATTGCCCCGGCAATGAGGTAGGTTACAGAAGATCCCTTTCTCAAAACATCTCACCACCCATCCATGTGATCCTTGTAACGGTCGAACTTATCCCGTGTGTTTCCTCTTCTCATGATAGCATCCATGGTGATCGACTTGAGATAAGAGGAGACCTCATAATTAACTATGGGGTTGACGTTCCACAGGCCATGGAGTGCAACATCGAGGCGAACAGGGCATCGTGCCCGTGCACTTACGCCTGTTCCAAAAAGGGAAAGTGCTGTGAGTGCGTGGCCTACCACAGGGAACGACGGGAGCTGCCCGGATGCTATTTCACAAAAGAGGTCGAGGCCACCTGGGACCGCTCGATCGAGAACTACATGAGAACGTCCAGGTGATCTCAGTACTCGAACAGGTCCGGGTTCTCCAGTATCAACATCTTGGTGATGATGGGAAGGATGATGCCCACTATCAACGCCAGCGGGAATATGAAAGAGGATACGATCATCAAACCCAGGTGGAGGAGATAGTAATAGCCCAGACCCTTTTTATTCCCGAAGATCCCCTTCACACCATTGGAAAATGAATCGAGAACCCTCCCCCCCCGGACGATCCCCAGTATGGAGATATCAAGAACGTAGGACAGCAATGGGGATAGGATGAAGATGATCGCATACATGAAGATGTAGCCGATATACGGCACGAACATGATCGGCAGGATGACGATGAAGATGACCAGTCCGCACCCCACGCTGAGCAGGGTCAGGACAAATCCTTTTTTCACGATCTCCTTCCATCTGGACCTGATCTCCTTGAAGGAGCCTTCGATATCGATCTCTTCCCCCCTCCGGGCCTTTTTCAACTTCTCTGCAATGAAGATGGACTCGCTGTTGTACATCGTGTTGATGAGGACCACCATGGCAGTGTACAACATCATCAGAAAGAGGCCGGCTATACAGAGCACCAGCAGGCCGATCACGAAGTAGATGCCACCATTCGAGGGATCCAACACCGATATCATGGTCGATCCCATCGTCATCACCACGACGACCATGTAGATAATGAGGAATATGAAAACGAACGGCATGACCAATACCATCGAAACTGCATTGATGATCAATCTGATGATCAGGGATACCAGCCCCAGATTGAGGAACCCCGACTGGTTCGCCTTGAGGGCCTCCCATACCCTCTTGTACGGATAGAAGAGATCCTTGCCGGTATTATGGTCCATGGTCGATCTACCTCCCTACCTCAACAGGAGAATTACCCTGATGGTAGAAAAATAGTTCTACCGCCTCATAGAAAGGTTGATTAGCGCAGAGCGGGGTCAAGAGATGATGAAAAAGGGGCGTTCGTTCATAGGTGACAGCAGGGAGATGTCGGTCCTGAAGGATGGTGAGATCGATCTGATCGTAACCTCACCGCCGTACTGGCACATCAAGGATTATGGCGTGGCCGATCAGATAGGATACGGGCACTCCCTTCACGACTACCTGAAGGACCTCTACCGCGTCTGGATGGAGTGTTTCAGGGTCCTCTTACCGGGGAGGAGGCTCTGCATCAACATAGGTGACCAGTTCGCCAGGTCCTCCGTATATGGCCGCTACAAAGTGATCCCTCTCCACGCCGAGATCATCTCCCAGTGCGAGGATATTGGATTCGATTCCATGGGGTCCATCATCTGGCAGAAGAGGACCACCATGAACACCTCCGGCGGCGCCACAATAATGGGGTCATATCCACACCCCCCCAACGGCATCATCGAGATAGATTACGAATATATTCTCATTTTCAAGAAGCCTGGAAAGGCGAAAAAGATGGATAAGGCCGATAAGGAGGGCTCCGCTTTATCCAAGGAGGATTGGAAGCTTTACCACACAGGCCACTGGAATTTCAAGGGGGCAAGGCAGATCGGCCACGAGGCGATGTTCCCGGTGGAGCTGCCGCGCAGGCTGATCAAGATGTTCTCGTTCAGGAACGAACAGGTGCTGGACCCCTTCATGGGAAGCGGCAGCACCGCATTGGCATCGATGGAGGAGGGGAGGGTTCCGGTCGGCTTCGAGATCAACGACGATTTCCTGCCGATCATGGAGGAGAAGCTGGGAGACCTCATGAAGGATATCGAGCTTATCCGGACGGAGGCAGGTGATATTCCAGCCGTCGACTATATGCCAAGGATCAGGGACGCGCAGCCCCAGATGGAGGATATGGTCGAGGATCGCAAACAGCTGTTGAAGGTGGTTGATACGGGGACGGATACGATCACTCTTTCGGACGGGAGGGTGATAGGATTCCTGGGGGTGGAGATAGTGGATCCAGAGGGTACCAGGCGCTACCTGCACGACCTGGTGAGGAACAGGCAGGTATATCTGAGATCGGAGGAGGGCCATGACCACCTCTACGTCTATCTCAAGAACAGGATATTCATCAACTCCCATCTGATCAGATCAGGTCTGGGAGCGGTGAAAGGGGATGTGGATTTCTCAATGAAAAAAAGGTTCCTTAAACTGGAACAGAACCGATCATAGTTTGGTGAAATAGACCTCAAGCATACGGTGGGGTCTGTATTTTTCCTTGGCGAAGCGGAGGCCCGGGACCCCCATGTCGGACTCACGGTTGATGTAGGTGTACTTATCCACCAGCTCCCTCGCCGTCTCGTTGTTGATGGCCTGATAGATACCCTCGTACCTGGGCATCGCCTTCTCGAAGTGGATCACGGCCATATCGTCGTTCATCCTCTCGAATACCGACACGGCCTCAAGCTTATCGTTTATCCTCAGGGCAAGTCCGGACAGGTTCAGGTCGAACATGTTGTCAATGGAGATCTGTACGGCCATCTTCTCCCCTTTGAGCGAGGGATCTCCCTCGCAATCCTTCATCTTGCACCACTCGTCGATCAGGTCGTGGACCTCATCGAAATTGGAGTGGTCCACCTTTTCGACCTCGTATCTGTAGTTCCTTCTGAACTTGTTTATCTGGTTCCTGACCTTGAGGTAAGGTTTGCCCGGCAGGTCCGCCAGGTCCCGGGAACTGTACACGTAATCGTAATAGTCCCGAAGGGGCTCGAACTCGATATCGGGGAAAGAGGCCTCGATCCTCTCCTTTGCTGATGGCCACGTCATGCTCAGGTAGAGCCCGTGTTTCCTGGCAAGGTCGATCACCTCACCCATAAGCTCCTCGTTCCAGGGTCCTAACGGTGGACGGAGACAGCTCCAATCATCCAATCTGGTGAGAAGTACGATATTATCCCCAACTGCCACGTGGGAGTATTCCATGTAACCTCCCCAGCTGAACATGGTCGAGAAGAGATAGTCGCTGTGCGGTATCTCACCCTTGAGGTCCCGATAGGTTTGCAGGTCCGAGATATCCAGCACCTTGAAATCATCCAGCGAGAGCATATCAATCGCCTCCGGAAAAAAGCATTGGAGTTCCAGGGAACTGCCCGAATCCCATCTCCCTGTAGAGATCCTCCGATCCCTCCTCCGCGATCAGGCCGATCCAGACCAGCCCCTTCTCCCTGCAGGTATCCACGAGTATCCTGATGATCTTCCCCCCTATCCCCTTTTTTCTGTATTCTGGTAGGACCACCACGTCCTGAATGTAGGCGTCGCTCACCCCGTCGGATATCGCCCTTCCCATTCCCACTGTCATATCATCTATCCTTGCGACAACGAAGAGAAAGCTCCCCTGGATCATCGGCCGTATGCCTGAAAGGTCGTAATCCTCCTTCCACCATCCCCCCGCCCTGTAGAGCTCGACGATCCTATCCTCCGGCCATTCCCTGACGGCTTCAACTATCAGTTCACCATTCATGCTGTTCATTGCAATATTCTGTATGTATAAACCTTTTTATGTGAATCCCCTAAAAACGTGAGGTGTCGCTAACATTTGATAAAGTATTTAATAAACGCATCTTGTAGGTGTTGATGAGGGACGACCGTATGGAGACGGAGGAAAGGACTGGACGGGCTATCAGGGTTACCTGGATGGGCTTCGTCCTGAACGTCCTTCTCTCCGGTCTAAAGATCGCTGCGGGCATCTTCGGAAGAAGCTCGGCGCTTCTGGCGGACGGTGTTCATTCAATTTCCGACTTCGCCACGGATCTGGGGGTGATATTTGGCTTCCACATGGTGAAGAAGCCTGTGGACGACGATCACCAGTTCGGACACGGGAAGATCGAGACGCTGATAACCACGCTGATCGGACTTGTGCTTATCGGGGTGTCGCTCGGCATACTATATTCTGGAATAATCAAGATCAATGAGATACTGGAGGGCGGGTCCATTGATAGGCCCGGATGGATAGCGCTTGCTGCGGCAGGGGTTTCCATACTGTCGAAGGAGTGGATATACAGGGTAACGAAAAAGGAGGCGGAGAGGATAGACAGCTCCGCCCTCCTCGCCAACGCCTGGCATCACAGGTCGGACGCCCTATCCTCCGTAGGGACCTTTGCAGGTGTAGGCGGGGCAATCCTCCTGGGGGGAGTATGGACCATCCTCGACCCCATAGCCGCTGTCCTTGTATCTTTTCTCATATTCAGGGTGGGGGCAGTGATAATCCGAGATTCGGTCTACGAGCTGCTGGAGGGGTCGCTGGATGAAGTTACTAAAAAGAATATCATCGAGATGGTGATGGAGAACGAATTGATACAGGGGGTCCACGGGCTCAGGACGAGAAAGGTGGGAAGCAGGAAGGCCATGGAGATGCACATACAGCTATGTGGACACATGACGGTCGTGGAGTCTCACGATGTCGCCACGGAGGTGGAGGATATGATCCGGCGGGAGTACGGGGAGGAGACCTTCATAACGATACATGTGGAGCCGTGTAAAGAGCATGATGACTGCAGGGATTACAACAGCTGTTCTACGACCGATAGCGGCCAAGGATGATCCCCGAGAGTATCAGAACCAATCCCATGATCGTTGTTATTCGGATCCCCTCACCGACGAGAAGGTAGATGGGGATCAACGACAGGAACGGTACGAGGTAGATAAGGCTTGAAACGCTGGCCGTCGTCTTTGAGAGTTTCAATGCCCTGTTCCAGATAAGGAATGCGAACCCCATCTCGAACAGGCCGATGTAGATCGCACCGGAGATCCCCTCCGGAGAGCTGAACTCAACTCCGGTTGTGAGAACGGCGACCAGAAGGATGGCTGGCAGCGAGAACGAGAAGGCTGCGAAGAGCCGGATCACGTCGTCCTGCCTATCCCTCAGGTTCAACGTCCAGAAGGAGGCCCATATAAGGGCGCTCAACAGTGCCAGTGTGATGCCGATAATTGAGCCCTTATCCGGCAGGGAGACGCTACCATGTGTGGTGATGACCACCACTCCCACGAAACCCAGGAGGATCCCCAGAATGGCCCTTGACGTCACCTTCTGTTTCAGAAAGACGATGGAGAGGATGACAAGAGCTATGGGCCAGGTGTAGTTGAGCGGTTGGGCCTCCTGTGCGGGGAGCCTTGAATATGCTTCGAACAGCACCACGTAATAGATGAATGGGTTCAGCAGGCCAAGAAGCGCATATTTCATCATCCTCCTGGGGTCGTAACTCAACTTGTGAAGTTTCTTCAGCTTTCCCTGGAATGCGATGACGACCAGCATCGCCACGGATGATACCATGGTCGAGAGAAGCAGAAGCTGAATGGGCTGGAGATAGGCAAGTGTGAGCTTGAATGCGGATGCGACCGTGGACCATATCAGAACGGCCGCCAGTGCCCAGATGTAGGCTCTCGTCTGCTGCTCCACATTGAACCAACAGCTAACGGATATATATTGATATAGTAATTTTTGGTTTTTACTGCTCAATATGGGACTGAACCCCAATTGTACACTTTTGTATCACTCTATCAGCTCGTCCAGTTCGGTGACAAGGGAGTCGAAGACCTCAAGCCCTCTCCTGATGGGCTCGGGACTGGAGAGGTCCACACCCGCCATCTTCAGGAGCTCCAGGGGTGGCTTTGACCTGCCGGCCTTCAGCATGCTCAGGTACCCCTCAAGGGCCCCCTCCTCGCCCGATAGTATCCTCCTTGAGATGTCCGTTGCCGCAGAGTACCCGGTGGCATACTTGTAGACGTAGAAGTTGTAGTAGA
>JAGLEG010000273.1 GCA_023145185.1 Thermoplasmata archaeon | reverse complement strand
ATCGGAACCAAGCTCAACCAGGATTTTATTATCAACAACGTATTCCCAGAGGTCAACGATATTTCCATTATACGCAATTGATATGGGATCGCCGCTTATCCTGTGTTTCTCAACCCATTTGAATATCTCTTCAAGGTCATTCGAAAAGCGAGAGACCCACCCCTGTTGGTGTCTTTTAAGGATCTGTTTTGTATTTGTCTCTGCAATGACCCCGATCCCTCCAGCTATCTCAACAGCCTTTGCCTGAGCCCCACTCATTCCTCCAAGTCCAGATGTAATGAAAAGTTTCCCCTTTATATCCCCATCGTCTGGAATATTTAGATAATTTCTTCCAGCATTGAGAAGTGTAATGTAAGTGCCGTGAACAATTCCCTGAGGGCCGATGTACATCCATCCTCCTGCTGTCATCTGGCCGTAGTTTGTAACTCCCAAAGCAGCCCCTTTGTTGAAACTTTCCTGATTATCGAACTCACCGATAAGTAGACCATTTGTCATGATCACCCTGGGTGCATCAACAGAGGAAGGAAAAAGGCCCAATGGATGTCCAGATGCGACTACCAATGTCTGATCCGGGCGAATATTTTTCAGGTATTCGATTATTAGTCGGTATTGCATCCAGTTCTGACATACCTGGCCAGTTGACCCATATGTAACCAGCTCATATGGAAATAGTGCTATATCATGGTCAAGATTATTGTTTATCATATATTGAATGGCCTTGCCTTCCAGTGTATTTCCCTCATAATCCTCTATTGACCCAGCCTTGATCATCGTATGCGGTCTGAATCTGTATCCGTAAACTCTTCCCTTGTTAACAAGTTCATGCAGAAATTCATCTATTATCTCTTTGTGAAACTTGAGGGGTATGTACCTCAAGGCATTTCTTATTGCCAGGATAGTCTCTTGCTTGCTCAGGTGAAAACCTCTACCAGGGGCTCTATCCACCTCGGGATCGAACTTCTGGTTATCGGGTAGTTTGTCAATATTCCACATATTCCCAACTCCTTTTTATCCAGGCACCAAATGAGTGATAATCTTCGTTTTTTATCGAACCGGACTTAAAAATAGATCACTTTTGTCTTATAACTCAATCCTCAACAGGGGGGGCAAGGTACGTCGTCGTGATCTTGTATGAATAATCATTTGAGTCATCCGTCAACGATATTAATCCAATTCCTGCCCTGGCATCATAATTACCAGCTTGGGTAAGTGTGATACCAACGAAAAAATCACCCTTATCTATGAATTGTGCCACTTCTTCAGGCGTATTAAGATCCATCGATACTGAAAGTGTTCCCTCGCCATCTTTAGGGTTCTTTGCGGAATCTACTTCAACACCCTCCTCGGGGTCTATTATGCTGATTGTGAATTCATCAGGAGTGTTCTCATATAGCCTTATCCTTCGGATGTCATCCTCATCCCTCCAGTTTATATCAACCTTGATGCTGATGATCACTCTTTCAGGACCGGAAGTTATGGAAAATGGATCCGTACTTCCCTCACCGATGGTACTTGAACCTTGTACGGTCTCCTCGAATTCATCGAATCCGGAAACCGCTTCAAGGTCAAGCATTACATTATTTCCTGACACTCCCTTTAGTATAATATCTTCCCGACCCATTATTACAGAGCTCTTTGCATCTGCCTCTGATCTGAACACCAGGATAGTAAGTAGCACGATCATAACGGCACCGATCACTGCTGTTGTTCTCTTATGTTTCTCGAACAAGAAAACATTGATCGTATGCAGGAACTCCCCGACCGTTCCAATGATTCCCATACCGTTTTCTGCTATGCGATGTCCCCCTGGTATGTAGGGTTAGGTATCTATCATATAATTTATTTTTTGAACAAAAGGGGTATCGGATAGATATTTTTAGAAAAATCAATTAAAATTCCGATCAAAATAACCTGTAAGGGGCATATTGACCGGTTTAACTGCGAAAGATTTAAACATCAATATGGTTTTTACGATTGTACAAGGATGGGTAAATATGGATACAGTATTCGTTGTGGGTATCATAGTATTGGCCTTGGTAGTATTCGTCATTGGGTATTTTCTGTTAAGGCAGAATAGGAAAACGGTGATACCAGAGGAAATGGATAGACATTCTCATGGATTCGAGGAGTACATGGATGAAGACATGGAAGATGCCATATCTCGCAGGATATTCACCTGTCCAAATTGCAATGAACAGATAGGAGCGTTCGATGAAGTATGTCCTCACTGTGATGCTAGATTGAAGATGGGAGAGTTCGAGTGCCCAAACTGTGGCGAAACGGTGGAC
>JAGLEG010000272.1 GCA_023145185.1 Thermoplasmata archaeon | reverse complement strand
CGGCGGATGGAGCGAGCCCTTCGATGTCTGCAGCGTCAGGGGTACCGTGGTCTCCTCGGACAGGGTCGGGTGGGACGACCACTACCTGGTGGTCCAGTTCTTCAGAGGGGACGCTCAGGAAAGGGTAGAGGCCCTCCTGCTGGAATGTGAGGAGGGGCCCGGGCCGGGGGACCTGATCAACGTCACGGGAGTGCTGGGAACGGAAGGGGGCCTGCTCTGCTTCGGCCCTGGGTCCCTTGAGATATTGAACAGGGCGGTGCCAAGTTGTATCAGCCTGAGGCAGCTCGTCCAGGAGATGGAGCTGGGCGTGGCCTCCCTTGAGCCCAGGACCCTCGAGGGATATCTCAGATATGAGCCGTCCGGGAGGTCATTCTACATCGGGGAGGAGCCCTCGGGCTCCCTGATCAACGTGAAGGTCAAGGTCCCGGAGCCCATCGAATTCATACACAAAGGGGACCTGGTCGAGCTTGTCAACTGCTCCGTATCCTGGGATCCGGACTCGCTGAGGTATCACCTCTTTCCGGAACTGGTGAAGCTTCTGGAGCCGTACGGAACGTGGGCGATCAACCTCGGATCGCTGGATTACGGGGTCGGGGAGTTCGAGGGGTGCCTGGTGGTAGTGAAGGGCGTTCTCGAAACGGTCAATGGAACTCTGGTTCTCGTTGACGGGGAGAGATCGCTCATCGTCGTTGGCATGGATGAGGGGGAGACGGGTAAAGAGGTGGAGCTCTAGGGGACGATCGTCTTCGACACCTTCGACAACAGGTTCAGGCTGATGGTGGAGGAGGCCCCTTGATCGACCTCCTCCTCCTCGTGATAGTTTCAGCTCTCATCGGGACCTCCCTTGGTGTGCTCACCGGGCTTATCCCCGGGCTTCACGTGAACAACGTCGCCATCATCCTCCTCTCCCTGAGCCCGCTTGCCGTATCGGTCATATCGGACCTGGGCGTAGACAAAGGGACGGTGTACCTCATGGTGGCCTCCTCCATCGTGGCGACCTCCATGGCGCACACGTTCCTGGATTTCATACCATCCACCTTCCTTGGTGCGCCGGAGGGGGACACCGCCCTGTCGGTACTGCCCGCCCACTCCATGCTCCTGGAGGGAAAAGGGTACTCCGCCGTCGTGTTGTCCGCTGTGGGCTCATTCGGGGCGGTCGTGATGGGGGTGCTTCTCCTCGTTCCGTACAAACTGCTGGTGAACGAGCCCGTGAACGGGTATATACTTCTCAAGGAGTACATGGTGTGGGTGTTGATGGGGGTCTGCCTGCTCATGCTCCTCACCGAGACGTCAAAGATCCCCTACAGGCCGGTCCGGGAGGAGGATGGAAGCCTGAGGTTTGAGGAGGGGGCCTTCTCCCGTACCGTCGGGGTGATGTGCGCCATGATGCTCTTTATCCTCGCTGGAGGGCTTGGCCTTGTGGTCCTGGACCTCCCCGTCAGCTCACCTCTTGGGCTGCCGGCCACGGTGCTCTTTCCCACGCTCTCGGGGCTATTTGGTACCTCCACGCTGATCATATCCGCAAAGGATGGAGCGGTGGTCCCCCCCCAGACGATGGAGACGCCGGAGATCGACATGAGGGAGGCGGGGCCGTCCATCGTGACCGGGGGTGTGGCCGGGTCCGTGGTCGGCTTCCTCCCGGGCATGAGCGGAGGCGTTGCAACCGTGGTCGCCATGCTCTTTCGAAAGGACCCAAAGCCGGGGTCCGTCATCATGACCCTCTCCGCGATCAACACCGCCAACTCCCTCTTCGTCCTTGGTGCCCTGTTCCTTATACTCAGGCCCCGGTCAGGTGCGGCCATCGTGGTGAACGACCTCGTGTCGGTGACGCAGTGGGATGGGGTCCTGCCCCCCCAGGCGCTGTCGCTTCTGTTGATATCCGCGCTGATCGCATCCTCACTGGGCTTCTTCCTCACCCTCTTCCTGGGGAGGCGGTTTGCCAACATCATGCCGAGGATACCCTATCCCAAACTGGCCTGGGGCATCGTGATATTCATCGCGCTGATGGTGCTTGGTTTCACCGGGCCCCTTGGCCTCTTCGTGCTACTGGTCTCCACCAGCATCGGGATGGTGGCCCCCATGATCGGGATACGAAGATCCCATGCCATGGGGGTTCTCCTCGTCCCCGTGATGATCATGCTCTGGTGAAGCCCGAGTTGGAAATATTTAACCGTCTGAATGGACATAGGGCCAGAGATGGTGAGGAGAAGCCAGCTTCGGTACAGGTGGGAATGGATAGATCTTCCCATAGCGCTCTGGATATCCTTCTGGATAGCCTTTATCCTCACGATCCTCTCCTTCGGGTTCTTCCTCATATGGCTGGGTATGAGCCTGATGATCACCATCGTCTTCACTTATATTGCGAACAAGGCCATGCCCCTCAAGTCGAAGGTAACCCCTTCAAACCACCCGACGGTGGACAGGATGTGCGATGGGGCATCGAGAGAGCTGGATATGAAAAGGCCCAGGGTCTATCTGAACGATTCGAAGGACGTGAACGCATATTCCAGGGGCATCCTCTCCCCCATCATCGTCCTGCAAAAGGGCATAATCGACCTGATGGACCAGGAGGAGGTCAACTTCGTGATCGGCCACGAGATGGGCCATATCAAGATGAGACATGCTCCGATCCGCACCCTGTTCGAATCGAGCATGGTGAGGGTCCCGCTCCTTCTCTACCCTCCCATGTTCATATTCCGAATGCTCTTCCTGCGGGGGAGGCTGAGCAGGTCCATGGAGTTCTCCGCGGACAGGGCGGGCCTCCATGCGACAGGAGATATAAGGTCCGCAGTAAGGTGTATCATCAAGCTCAGCACCAGGGAGAAGAGCGTCGATCCCGAAGATGTTGAGGAGGCGATCAACATGGAGATGGGTGATATCGCCGGAATGAGGAGGTCGAGGCTGATATCCAGGACGCTCTCCACACATCCCGACGGCCTCCGGAGGATCGAGGAGCTGGTACGGTATTCAAAAAGGACCGGTGTAGGATGGCCCGAGGGCGTGTACACTACCGGATGAAATTAAAAAAAATGGGGCTCCATCTATTGAGAGGAGCCCCCTGATGTTCTCTGGGTCAGCTTCAGATGATCTTTGCCAGCTTTCCACCCTTCTCGAAGGCCTGCAGGGCCTCGTCAAGGTCCTCCCTGGTCAACCCTGCGTTGACCTGAACGCGGACCCTTGCCTTGTCCCTTGCGACCATCGGGAACACGATTGGGAGGGCGAAGACGCCCAGGCCGTACAGCTCGTCAGAGAGCTTCTTTGCCTGGTGTGACTCGCCGCACATCACCGGTATGATCGGGGTCTCGGTGTTGCCGGTGTCGAAGCCCAGGCTCTGGATCTCCTTCTTGAAGTATTTCGTGTTCTCCCAGAGGGTCTCCCAGTGCTGGGGCTCCTCCTGGAGCACCCTGATCGCCTCCAGCTGTGCTCCGGCCACCGCAGGTGGGTGTGAGCCGGACAGCAGCCAGGTCCTTGATTTGTTGAATGCGAAGTTGTAGAGGTCCTGTGACCCTGCAGCTATTCCGCCGACAACGCCGAACGCCTTGGAGAATGTTCCCATCTCCACGTCCAGGTCCTCGTTGACGCCGAAGTGTACGCCGATGCCGGCCCCCTTCTCGCCGAGGACACCCTCTCCGTGCGCATCGTCCACATAGGACATCGCACCGTACTCCTTGCAGAGTTTAACGACCTTATCCAGTGGAGATACATCTCCGTCCATGGAGAACACACCGTCGGTGATCACCAGAACGCGCCTCTTATCCTGGTTCTTTCGAAGCAGGTCCTCAAGCTCTCCCATGTCGTTGTGTTTGTATACGCCCCTCTGCGCCTTGGAGAGCCTGACACCATCTATTATGGATCCGTGGTTCAGTGCATCCGAGATGATCAGGTCCTCCTTCGAGGGTGCGAGCTGGGGTATCAGTCCGGCATTTGTTGCGAATCCGGTCTGGTATACCAGCGCCGCCTCCCTGTTCTTGAACTTCGCAAGTTCTTTTTCAACCATGAAATGGATGTCCATTGAGCCCGCGATAGCCCTTACAGAGCCGGACCCGGCCCCGTTCTTCCCCGCCCATTCCTGGGCCGCCTTGATCAACCTGGGGTGGTTGGAAAGGCTGAGATAGTTGTTGGAACAGAGCATGATGAGCCTCTTTCCATCCACAGTGCACCTGGGGGACGAGGGGCCCTGGAGCTCACGGAGCTTCCAGTTGAACCCTTTCGTACATATATCGTCGTATTCCTCCTTGAGGAAAGCAGTCGGATCTTTTACCATATTCTCACTCCCGTATCGTAAATCCCTACCCGCCACCCCTGTATTCGATTCGGATAAGAGGAACTTAACTATCTATTTTTCGGGAATTCCGGAATACAGCCTAACTTTAACATATGAATATTTATAAGTGTCAAAGTGAGGCCTCTCCCAACATTGAGAGGCCCAGATCAGAT
>JAGLEG010000271.1 GCA_023145185.1 Thermoplasmata archaeon | reverse complement strand
TAGCAGCCGATGGTTATCATCAGGAAGATGAGACCGTAGAACTGAGGAACAAACTGGTCGTTGAAGAAGAAGAATACCAGTATCAGATAAAGAACAGGTGCCAGGAAATAGACCACCTTCGCACCCTTGATGATCTCCTTCTGGATCAGAAGGGGCATGATGATCGGGATCATCAGGATCAGTGAGAAGAAGCCGTAGTTGATATTCTGATAGATATCCAATCCAAGCACGTTCTTGATGACGGATGAGTAGAGGAAGAAGAAGGGATATTCAAAATATCTATAGATCCCAATGTCCAGGTGTGTTGCGTTATCCAGATAAGGTATGAAGAAGCTGGTATCTCCGATATCTGTCTGGGTTGGAATGATCTTGAAGAAAAGATTGAACGAGTAGAAAATGAAGAAGTATATGGTGGCCATGAGGACGTTTACTCCCCTGGATTTAGAATAGATCGAAATATATGTCACGAGGATGGACAGGGCCATTATCAGGACCCAGAACAATATCGGCACCTGTTCGACAAGGGATACAGAGGTCGATGCGACAAGCGGATCATAATACAGGATAGTATTGATCAGCAATGTCAACAGGAGAATTGAAATTAGAATTGAATACTTGATATGTTTCTTCATTTCCAATACCTTACCCTGTTTCCTTTTTATACAGGACCATCAGTTCGCTCGCAAGCATGGAGTAGGTCCTGTTCTTCTTTATCCAGGTCTGACCTTTTTTCCCTATATTGGTATACCCTTCTGGAGAGGACATCAGAGTTAAAATAGCTTCTACAGAGTCCTCCAATTCATAATTTGAAACATTTCCTCCCCCACTTGCCACGATAACGTCGCTTTGATCGATGATCTCACGGTTCCCTACCACCGGGAGACCCACGGAGAGGTACTCCACCACCTTAGTGGGGGAAGAGATCCTGTAAGCGGGGATAGGTGGAAGGAGGCTCAAGCCGATATCCGCATCTTCCATTATCCCCGGGATATCATCTATGGGAACCTCGTCCACCATCACGAGGTTCTCCGCTATTCCGTATTCCTTGGCCCGGGTTTTTAGCGAATCCACATACCCTCTCTCGAACGATCGGCCCACCAGTTTGAGCCTGATCACCCTGTTTCCGGACCTCTTTATCAATTGGTCCAGGACGTCCACCAGGAATTCCATTTTTCTGGTGCTTGTTATCTGGCCGATATAGATCAGCGTGATATCGTCATCCGATCTATCAGACGACCTCCGCTCATGGTCGAGAAAGGACCTTCCCGAGCACAGGGGAAGAGGAAGTACTGTCTTTCCCTGTGTGGAGGATGAGAAATATTCCCCCATGCTCCTTGATATTGGATGGAAGATATCGCACCTTTTAATCAGATATTTGAACATGGGCCTCTTGATCAATCCCTCAACATATTTGATAAAGGAGACCGGGGACGGATTCTGGATGAAACCATTTCTGTCGTTGTCGTAAAAGATCGAAGATAGGTAGAATGCGAATTTTCGGTTGTATTTTCTGCTCAATACAAGCCCGACGAATCCCTCTATCAATCCGTCATTG
>JAGLEG010000270.1 GCA_023145185.1 Thermoplasmata archaeon | reverse complement strand
CGCGACGATAACTTCGTGGAGACATTCCTGGACGTTATCGGAATAGACCCCAGGGACGCCGACTTCGACGTCGTTTCCACGATGGAACTCTGCCTCCGCGCCCTCGCCAAGGCGAAGTTCAAGAACCTCGCATCCCTGAAGATAGGGGACGAGGTCGTTTACGAGCATCCGGAGAAGGAGTGGGACCTCCGTGAGGTCCTGGAGAACATCAAGGAGATAGCGTCGTCGGACGCCACCATCGAGGAGGCCTCGGGAACGGTGTTCAAGAGTGATGAGGATGGGCTCGAGGCGAAGATAAAGGTCTGCAAGAAACACACACGATTCTCGCACGACATCTACCTGGACATCGACGGCGAGATGGAGGAGGAGTACTTCAACAGGATCATCAACTATCTGGAGGATCACCTTGAGATAGAGAAGCTGATCGAGAGATGATCACTCGATGATATCCTTCTTCTCCTTCAAGCGGGGCTCCCTTGCCTCCAGCGACCCCACCAGTATGGCCCTCAGCTCATCCAGGCCGGTCCCATCCTTTGCGGATATCGTGACCAGGCCCAGATACCTATCTCCCATCTTCTCCGAAAACGATTCCGTGAATGACATGTCCACGTGATCGGGTATGTCGAGGTCCGACTTGCCCACCACCATGAGAAACCTCATCCCGGGTATGGACTCGAAGAGGGAGTCCAGGAGGGACAGCTGCGGCTCGAGTGTGAATCCACAGTTCCCCGTCGGGTCGACCACATAGATACACAGGTCGGTCAGAAGGGTCAGGGCGAGGACGGCCTGCTTTTCGATGCTGTTGCGCTCGTCGAAGGGCCTATCGAGCAGGCCGGGCGTGTCCACGAGCTGGTATCTGTCCCTGCTGTCCATGAAATGGCCGACGGATAGCTCCTGGCTGGTGAAAGGGTAGGATGCCACCTTGGGGGTGGCGGTGGACATCGCACCTATAAGCTGAGATTTCCCCACATTGGGGGACCCCGCTATCACGGCGGTGGGGTACTTGGTGGGAATGGCCGGTAATTGCTTGAAACCGTTCCGAACCTCGTCCAGGTAGCGCAGGGACGGGTCAAGCGCCTTCACGATCGACGATACCCTCCCGTATGCCTCGGTCCTCTTGTAGGCCATATAATTGGTCTTGCCGGTCCTGTTGATCTGCCGGGCCGACTTGGAGCCGATCTTGGTGATCTCCTTTCTGGCCCCGTCGATCCTGCCCAGGGACTTGCGGATCTTGTCCACCGAGAACATCAGGTCGATAAGGGCCCGATAGAACTCGGGGATGTTGTCGAAAGATGGAAACGCCTCCACGTACCTCTTCAGGGTAGCATCGATGACGGAGGTGGCCGAGTCGACCTTGGATGAGTTGAGCTTCTGCATCCTGAACCTGTAGTTGGGGTCGGACACCTGGATCTTGTTGGCCCTGCGGAACGCCTTGTCGAGGATCTCATCTGCGGTCATGATGGTGGGCACTTTGAACATAGCCTATCAAATCGGCTACCCACTCCTCCTTCTTATATCCTTCTGTATCCCAACTTTGACAGATCCCAACTTTGATAGATCTAATCTAATCTGA
>JAGLEG010000027.1 GCA_023145185.1 Thermoplasmata archaeon | reverse complement strand
ATAATGAAGAAAAAGAAAGTCGAGGAACCTCAAGTGGGCCCCGAGAATGATGTTGGGGTGATAGAACCCCAACCCTTGGAAGATAACATCCAGGAATACCATGAAAACCTTGATATCCTTGGCATCGAGGTCCCTGTAGATACAATAGCATTCAATGAAGTTGGTATCCCGAACCAAGGGGTTCCCGAGGAACCGGCTGTATCTGATGAAGCGGTCGCTCCAATTCAGCCTAACTTTGACATATGAGTATGTATGAGTGTCAAAGTGAGGCTTCTCACAACTTCGACAGGCTAAGATCATATTCGATCTGTCAAAGTTGGGATTCAGGAGATACCTCTGAAACAACCTCTACCACCTGATGAGGGTATTCCCGATCAGGCGGTTCCAGACCCAGATCCGGTTCCACTGGTTGAAACTCCAGTTGAGGAGCAGATATCGGATGAGGCCTCACAGATCCCTGTTGATGAAACTCCGATACATGAAGATTCACAAATTGAAAATGTTCCTGATCAAAACCATTGAGCATCAAAATACCAAGATGCTCAATAACCTGTTCTCGAAGATCATGGATCACCTTTCCTCGAGAAGGAATTTCCAGAGAGGGATGAACCTTATCTTCTTCCCACGATGTTCCTCGAATTTCTCCACATCCCCTGTGATTATCGCCAGATCATCACATTCAAGCTCTGATGAAGCCTTGATCAGGGCCCTGACCTCTCTCTCAGGGGTATAGGGATCATCCAGATCATAACAAACCTGGATCAATCTATCAACCCCTGTTGGAGATCGTATGCAGAAGTCCACCTCCCATCCCCTCTCATTTCTCCAGTAGAACATCCTCTCTCTCATCCCACGTCTCATCAGCTCGACAGCTACACAGTTCTCGTATGATCTCCCCTGGTCCTTGTCGAACCTGGTGGATAGGGCTGTGATGAATCCGTTGTCGATGAAATATACCTTTCTTGGATACTGAAGGGAATCCTTAACCTTGGTCGAATGGATCATGACAGGTTGAAGGAAGTAACTGTCCTTTACATGGCCCAGGTATTTTATCAGAGTGCTTTTTCCCACCTCCATTCCCATGCTTTTCATGGTGTTGTGCAGTTTGCTGATGGAATACTGGGTCGAGTTGATCAGAAGTCTCATCATTGTTTTCAGAGCGTCCTCGTTGTGGACCTTGTGCCTTTCAATTATATCCTGGGAAACGACGGTTCTATAATATTGCTGGAGAATTTCTATCTTGAATCTTTCATCCGCCTGCACCACTTCGGGCATTCCTCCATATTTCAGGTACTCCGAGAGATAGTTCCTCAAAACCGCAAGGTCCTTTTCCCTATACTCCAGATCTTCAAGGTCAAGAGAAATACCCTTGAAATCAAGGAATTCGGAAAACGACAGGGGGAACATCTCCACCTCCAGACATCTCCCTCTCAGTTCTGTTGGGATCTCACGGCTGGATACCTTCGAACTGGATCCTGTGACGAATATCTCCATCTCCTCGTTATCTATCAATCTTCTGAGCCATTTGCTCCAATCTGGCATCTCCTGCACCTCATCCAGAAACAGATAGGTGATCTCTTTTCTGGATGTCTCCCTGATAACGGGTAATAACCGCGATAAGAATTCGGTTCTCCGGGGAATCCTTTCATCATCGAAGTTGATATAGATCGCTTCTTCCTTTGAAACCTCTTTGAGGAGGTCCTTGATCAGATCGTAGACAAGGTATGTTTTCCCGACCCTTCGAAATCCCGTGATGACCACGATCTTTCTGGGCTTGATCCCAAGATGACCGTGCAGGTCCCTGGTTCGTTTCCTTATTTCCGGAAGGTTCTTATCGATCCAGAAGTAGTATATTGCCTTTATTGTCCCCGCCATAATACAATATATATGTGTTATTGTCCTATTAATAGATGCCGAGATACTGGTCTCTTGATCCGAAAAAGGAATATTCCGGAGCGGGGATAAAAAAGTGGTTATGATCCCCATGGAGCTGTTCCTTCAATTGAAAAGGATAATTTCATAGTTTCATTTCGGTTCTCGTGACCTGAAAAGAACATTGGCAGGGCCGAGTCCGGATAAGATGATGTCATCTTGATCATTATCGTTGCTCTCCTTTTACTATTGTTATGAAGAAAAAGAGTGGTGAAGAAGAACAGGGGGAGCAGATATCGGATGATGCCCAACTGATCCGTGTTGATGGATCATCATACTCTGATGGTAGCCTCAATGATGCACAATATATGTCATTGTATGTTTGTTTATTAATTATTATGTAATCTATAATAAACAATAGACATATATATGTTCAACAACATATTCCATTAACATGAATGATCTGGAGATCCACAGAAAACTTTCAGGTTTCGAAGTTCCACTGTTCACCATCAGTCAATTGGAAGCTGTTTTTGGTACCGATTATAACGGAACCGTTGTAAAACTGAGCCGCCTTGTTAACAAAGGCGTGTTGATAAGGGTATTGCGTGGAATGTATTCGTTACCAGATACGGACCCCCTTTGCATATTGTCATTCATTGAAAATCCCTCCTACATATCATTGTGGGCGGCTCTAAGGTACCACGGGTTGACAGATCAATCCCCAAGGATCATCGATGTGATCAATGCCAGAAGGTCAGAGAATATTGCACTGGACCATTATGAGGGTAAATTTGAGATGAGATTCATAAGGACAAGACCCGATCGGATGTTCGGTTACTCAAGGGAGAACATCGGAGGACATTCTTGTTTCATGGCAGATGCAGAGAAAACGATAGTTGACTGTTTACTGTACCCCTCCAATATTCCAATGGAGGAAACAATTGACGCACTCCATGAAGGGATGGACCTTGGTAAACTGATAGATCATACCAACAGGATCGGCAAGCAGAGTTTGAAGAAAAGAATGGGATACCTGCTTGAAAGAAGCGGATTCGACGTAAGACCAGAGATGTTTGGGAAATTATCATCGACGTATGTGCGCCTTGATCCTTCAGGGGAAAGAAGGGGAACTTACGATCGAAAATGGCATATCCTTCAAAATGGGGTGCAGCTATGAACAGGACAGAGCTATCCA
>JAGLEG010000269.1 GCA_023145185.1 Thermoplasmata archaeon | reverse complement strand
GAGGGCCCCGATTCTCCCTATTCCGCCGTCGTGAACCATACCTGGACCGTGTTCTTCAGGGGCGTATCCTGGACCGAGTATGGGAGCTTCCTGGAGATATACCGCGAGGCTCCGGGTATTCTCTCCGTTATTCTGGAGGTCTCTGACTTCTGCGGGAACTTCGATACCATCAGCTTGGATATAGAGATAATCGATGATATCCTCCCGATACTGGATCCGATGAAAGATATGATGGTGGATGAGGATGTGACGATCACCCTTACCCCGGAAGGTTATTCCGATAACGATCCCGATCTGTACCGGTCAGGCGTTTTCACCTGGACCTTCTCTGGACCCCGGAACCACTCGATGACCGGCGAGTCAGTTCAATTATCTTTTAGTGTGCCCGGGATCTACGATGTCAGGGTGGAACTTACCGACGGAAGCGGAAACAGTGCGGCATCTGGTTTCAATATCACGGTTCGCGATACCACATCACCTGTGATCGGGCACCTTGGGGACCTATTTGTCATCAAAGGGTCCACGGCCCTCCTCGATGGATCGGCCATTGAGGATAACGATCCTCTTTTCCCCATCGGGGCCAACTTCTCCTGGACGTTTACCGACCTGGGCACCAGGTATTATGGGGACAGTGTAGAATACATCACGGACACCCTGGGGCAATTCAAGGTGACCATCGCGGTAAGGGATGGAGGTGGGAACAAGGTGTACGGGGCGTTCATCCTTCACGTGATAAACGACGGGACGCCTCCCGGGGCCATCGGGTCGAACCCACAGGATGGTGCCACGAACGTTTCATTGCGACCGATGATGACCATCAGTTTCGACGAGGATATGGATCCGGCATCCTATGTGGGTGGGATATCGATATCGGACCAGTTCAGTGAGGATGTATCCTTCGATGTGGACCTGACCGGAGAGGATAGGAGGGCGATCGTTATTGAGGTACAGCTCGACCCGGGAAAGGGTTATACGGTCAAACTGTCCAACTCAATTCTGGATGTCACCGGCACCCCCTTGGTTCCCTGGTCATTCTCGTTCTCGACCATATCCCGCATGGAGGTCCTTGCGGTCAATGGGGGGAGCTTCGACCGGAACGATCCCATATTGTTCATCCTTGCAGGCGATCTCATAGATCTAACGTTCACGGACGATATCGATAGTGATTCCACGATCGTGTATATTGGCCCCGGAGAGGTCACTGGAACGTTTGAATACGTTATCGATGAGGAGGGGGCCACAATGGGTATCCGTATCCCCGAAGATCTTCCAGAGGGAAGATACGAGCTTCTTCTTGGGAATGTCTCGTCTCTCCACAGATCGCTCTCTGACGCCGACGTGGTGATCCTTTTTGATGTCGGTTGGAGGCCGGATGAGGCAGGTGATGAGGGGGGCACCTCCTTTGGACTTTTTGCCCTGTTGGCAATTGTAGCTCTGATCGTCGTATCCCTCATCATCATCGTGATGGTATCGAAAAGGAGGAGTGGAACGGACGCCACCCAGGAAGCGCATCGGGGCCCTCCGCTGGAGCCCGAGCACATACTGGATCACGAGCACCATCACCTGCATCCGGGCCACCATCAGGATGGGGGGCCCGGCCCGGGAGCGGAAGATGAGAACAATTCAAGAACCATGTGAAAAGATAAATAGATGAGTTCCACTTCAGAGAAACAGGCGGTAGTGACTGTTATGGGGATAAAGTTCGGCAGGCAGAGAGGAAGGGTGCCGGGGGCCGGGGCCGTGTGGCTCAAGAGGTTAAAGGCCGTCCTTTCAGGTGTCGTGATCACCCTGTCGCTGTTCACTTTCCTTACCGCACTTTCACAGGTTCTTATACACGCCATGGCCGTGAACATCTTCGATGAGAATAACTTTCAGAACTGGTGGAGCGCACCTCTCCTGCCGTTTCTTTTCTCGGTGGCCCTGCTTATCCTTTTTATCATTATAAACTACGATAGAGTTCCGATCCTTCGGGATGCGGTATCAAAGCTCAAGGGGGCCAGGGCCCCAAAGACCCATAAGGATATCGAGCTGCCCGAATTCGATTGATCATTGGGCTGGGCGGATAAGATAGATGCTATCTGTTGTCCACACTACTCCCGTTTCCCTGCGGTATATGTGCTAAGAGCGATCAGGAGCTCTCGATCCGGGGAGCGAGAAGATAGATGGCGTGTCCCTTCTCCTCAGCGAAATCGAACACCAGTTTGAGCGGATATGAGTTTCCCAGATGAAGCTGTATGTCCCTGTTCGCCCCAACGCCTTTCATCAGGTGTGAGAAATAGTCAAGGGAGAACGAGCTCTTCGAGGGTTTCTCGAACTCGACAAGCTCATACTCCTGACCCTTTTTCAGCTCCAGCGTCATCATCGAGAGGTCCTCGGAGGATGTCATTATCAGCTTGTCCTCGGAGCATTCGAACGTGAGGTAATCCGAGATCGAGGCGGAGATCTTAAGCCCCTTCTGAAGTTCGGCCGAGTTCAGCTTCAGGTTGATGGGGAGGTTCAGGCTCGGAACCTTTGGCTCCGAGAAACCGGATGGATCCACCAGAGGGATCTTGAGGGTGAGGTTGGACATGGAGATGACCAACCTGTTGTCATCATCCAATTTCATGGTGACGAGCTCATCCCCTCTCGCGCTCTTGATGCTTTCCAGCAGCCTCTCCACGTTAAGCCCAAGCTCCATGGGCTCCACGTCGTATTTCTCGAACGCACTGCTCTCAAGCTCCAGGTCGACCATCGCAACGTGAGCTGGGTCAACGGCCCTGATCTTCCATCCATTATCATCCGCAGCCAGTTTGATCTCACCTGCTATCGGGGTGAGAACGGAAAACACGCTTCTGAAGGTCTCAGCCTTTGCCTCAACATTGAACATCTTAATTCCCCTGTGTACTGATCGAAAGGACCACCTTGTATTTATGAAGGCCGTAATAAAGGTTATGCAAGGGGGACCAAAAGATGGTCCGATCACTCCTCCGACACCCTATTTGACCGTTTCCTCCATATATCTCTGAACCTGGTCGCTGCGGCAGATCTGATGGCCGATATGAGAAGGGCACTGGAGAGCAGGATGAGGATCGGTGTGTATGGGCTTCCATACCAGGGAAGGTCCCACCCTTCCGAAGGTCCCTCCATTGGATATGCAGTGATCTTCTGGAGGCAGATGGACCTATCACCCTGAAATGCGATGAGGGCGAACTCCCCGGATTCGCCATGGGATGAGAGCGTCACGACACCCTGATCTCCCTCCTCGATGGATGTTCCATGCTCCTTCAGGGAGAGGTTGTCGATCTCCTCCAGTGGGACCATGTACAACCCAAGGGCCCCGCGCCCCTTCCATTGGACCTGAAGGGTCACGCTCGCGAGGATGCCGTCCCCATCTCGGACCGACCGCACCTCCTTTCCCAGGAGTGCGATCTCATCCTGAAGGGTCCCACCCCAATCGTGGAGAAAGGCGGATCGATAATACCCTGCCGCCTCCGAAGATGAGATGCCAATGCCCACCTCCCGGTTCTCCAGTCCGGAGGTGGGGCCCCAGTTGAACGATGATATCCAGACCTTTTCGGAATCAACCACTACTCCCTTGTTATGGATGTTGGCGATCTCCCTGCCCATGTCGAACCTGACCGCCGGATGTACCCTCACCTCGAACAGCCCGGACAGGCCCATGAGCTCGGCACAGGTGGCGATCTCATCCGCAACATCCTGGTTCTCGGGCTCGCCATCCCCGTCGAAGTCCGTCCCGTCCAGAAGGACCTTCACCTTGACGCCTCTCTCCGCAGCCTTCAGGAGGGCCTCAATATACGGGTTGATGTGCCCCCCGCCCTGGAGGGGCAGCTCGTCCATGCGTGCCGGCAGGCCATTTTCGGGCATATGGTTCAATCCCCAGGATGTGGATATGTCCAGCAGCTCGACCAGGACCTCCTCATCGGCGGTGCGGATCATATCGAGAAGTACATTGGAAGATCGGCCGATATTATCTGGTGATAAGGATATGGACCCTGTCCCACCCTCATCAACGAAAAGCTCTCCAAACCGGGAACCGCTGCTCTCCCGATCCGAGGGGGGTGCGATATAGTTGTAAAAAGCCCCTTCCAGGTCGATGAACTCGTCTGCCTTTACTACGTCAGGGCCCGCAAGATCATGGTCGAAGACCCTTGTTAGGTCGCCGTTGATCTCTTGTGATCTCATGGATATGACCCATCCCCGGGTTGTTGATAGCACGTTCTCGCCGGGAGGAGGAAAAGAGCTGTCCTTGAAATTGTCGGAGCTGATCAGGGCAACGTCACGATCGGAGGCGATATATTTGGCGTGATCGAACCTGTAGCTGTCCCTGATCTCCCGGTCCATGTCGCTGATCATGAACCTGACGTCGATACCAGCATCAAGCATCCGTTTCACACATCTTTTCTCACCTGAGCTGATCCCCCCTACCGGCGCCCCCTCGAGGAGTATCTTGACATCAACCCCCCTATCCGCCGCTCCGATCAGGGAGGAGACCACCCACTCGGAGTTGATCTCATAGACGTTGACCCTGAGTGAGGATCCAGCCCCCTCTATGGTGCTTTTAAGAACATCGGAACCCGAATCAGGGCATATCCCGCAGGTCATCTCCGAGATCTCCCTCTCCGGGAAATAGCCCCATCTGGATTGTGCGGGATATCTCGGCCTGTACGAGAGCCAATCCTCCCTGGTATTTGTGTCCCTATCCTGCCTCACAAGGACCTTCCCCCGGCCCAGGTCAGGGGCGGGATCGCCGGACCATCCCCCACCCTCATCATGGGGCCAAACATCCTCTTTCCATACGGCATATCCATAGGGGACAACATCCACGATAACGCCGGACCTATCCCGCAGGCAGACGGTGTCATTCCCGTTTGACAGGGTCATATCTCCTTCCAGCAGAAGGCCCCCTGTGGGAATGGACCCGTTGAACCAGGAGATGTCAGCATCAAATCCGTTCTGATCCTTAAAGCGCCCACCATCCCTGGCGATGAAGACCAGGCCACCCGGTTGAACGTATATCTCCTCGAATATCATGACGGTCCCATCCCTGAAATATCCCTCACCCTCGTCGTCCGATAACGTATAGCCCCTGAGGTTCACCACCTCTCCTCCGTAGTTTCGAACGGCCACATATTCATCCGGGTCATCGGCAAGGTAAGTATCGAAATAGATCTCCTGGATCCTAAGGTCGCTCTCTTCCCGGTCTTCAATATCATATCCCATCATGCCCCATGGGACCTCGTACGATGAGCTCCACAGCTCGTCGAACAGGGCGTGGAGGGGTTCGATGTCATCTCCTTCCAGGAAGAGGGAGGGCCAGGTCGTATCCCCGATGGGGCCCAGCGTGAACTGGCAGGCGCCATGGGAGAGATACAGGTTTGCCCCCATGATTCTACCGTACTCGGGAGATATCATTCTGATATGGATCTCACCTCCCGTGGATGGTGCCTCATCAAGGAGCATCCTTGCACGGAGCAGAAGCTCCTTATCAAGGTCAGAGAAGATGTATCGATGGTCCTCCCGAGCTGTATCGGATGGTATGGGATGAAGCGTTGAGGTGTCGAGCATAAGCCTTACACTTGTTCCCCGCTTCAGGAGGTCCAGGATGCTTAGCATGTCCAGATCACCGACCTGATGGATCAGGGAGATCTCCCCTTCCATGCCCCGATCGGGCCTGATGGGATCGCAGTAGTTGGCTGTAAGGTCGTGAATATTCAGCCCTGAACCAGATACGACCGCACCATCGCTGTTCTCCAATATCGGCATGGTATCCGTGAACTGGTCCAATATCGGGGACGCATCTATCCAGCGATCACCGCTTTCAGGCCAGTATCGTTCCATTAACTCCGCACAGAGGCTCTGATCTTCCAGGCCAATAGTGAGGTGTGCGGCCTTGGTGAAACCCCCGACAGAGGACATGGGCATTGCCGAGATCACAATTCGGTTATCAGATATCATCAGGGTTCCGCTTCGTTCCAGTTCAGCTCCTCCGCTGTAGTAGCGCATGTTCGCGCCCTCATCCTCAAGGCTCACTGCGATCGATCTCCTGAGTTTCAACGTCCCCTGTTCCACCAGCGGCCCTGGATCTTCCCAGGGGGGAATGCCAAGGAATATCTCGAGGCCTCCAGCGGCCTCCAGGTGATCTATAAGTCCGGCGTGGATATCAGGGCGATCAATGGATGGGGTGATGATCAGCACATCCTCACATTCAAGTATCCACTTCACTCCCTCGATGAGGTCGGAGAATACCAGTGCCACGTCAGGATCGGCCCTGTTATCTAACAGCGAGGGTAGAGGGGTCGTTCCGAGTCCTACCGAGCCTATCCGGTCCCCTTCGATGGGTCCTATGATAGTATCCCTGGGGACCTCCCCAATTTCGGTCCCATCCCCCCAGGTGATCGATGAGACCACCCTGTTTCCAGGGTCGATCAACAGGAGGACCCCTCCGGCATCGGGGAGGGTCAGCTCCTGATAGCCCTCCACTCTGGCCGAAAATATCTCCAAGCCGTTCGTCTCAGAGGAGTATCCGGTGCTCAGATCGGGTGGTACTCCCTGCCATTTATTGAAGCTCTCCGGGTCCTTTGCCAGGGAGAAGGTCCCGCTTCCCGAAACGTGTGTCCCATTGGGAATGGAGGCCAGCGTCCTTCCGCACGAGAGCACGTAACCGCTGATGTCCCCGCCGCCCTGACGTGCGGACAACAGTGAGAATTCGCCGGAGCCTCCCGAAGGTGGAGATGGGAGAAAACCCACGAGGGAGCATCCCCCCCTGTGGACGGTCCAATCCAGTGAAGTGTTGGTGTCCACCGGGAGGCCGTCCGTTCCTCTGAACCTGGACATGACGGTGCCATAGGTTGTTTCAATACCCGCATTCATCCAGCTGCAATTACCCGTCTTTCCTGCATCCCTCTTCAGGAGCAGGGTGTCGATCTCTTTGCGATATCTGGTTTGAAGCACAAGTTTCCCCGTTTCATCGGGCCGGGGGGCCGGGCCGTCCAACTCCATGCGGTATCCCGAATATCCACCCTCATTAAATCGGTAGATCTCCATTTCCCCATCGATACGTGAGATAGCCTCGCCTCCCCACGCGATCCCGATAGAACGGTGGGCCTGGATGGAGGACCCGTCCTTGAAGCTGCCCCATCTCTCGCCATCGGATATTCTCATGCCACCAATATCAATGGCATCGTCGGTGGGATTCTCAAAGACCGCGAACATCTGGGAGGCCGAGCAGTTCCAGAGGACCTCGGTGAACAGTAGATGAGATTCGGAATGGCCAACCGGAGTTGGAATGACGGAGATGTTCCAGGATAGGGTGTTGTTACGTTCCGATATCTCCTGGATCAGGTCCTCGGGGTCCAGTCTGAGCGTAACCGTGTAATTGCCTGAAAGGTCAAGGGTATCCACCCGTGATCTGAAAGACCTCGATGATGTGGTGAGGATCCCATCGTACGTCCGCACCTCAATTATCCTATTTTGATCTCGATTTTCCAGGGATAGCTCAAGCTCTATCTCCTCACACCCGATCTCCCCCCCTCCCAGGACCAGGCACTCGATTCCAAGGACCACACCCTCGGGAACCGTGGATGCCTCGTCACCGTTCAGTTCCAAACTTCCGGCGGCGATGGAGGGATCAGGTCCCGGGAGTATGGCCGTTACCTTCACCCTGGTCATTAGAAACGGCATATCGGTCCAGTATGCCTGGAGGTCTATGGGACAGTGATTTGGATCGAAGAGGCGGCCTGGGGCCTGGATTTGGACGTTCAGCTCCACCTCTTCCCCTTCAGACAGGTTCAGCTCCAATCCCTCCCAATCCACGGCTCTCCAACCCTCAACGGCCGTCAGAACATCGAAATTCACTCTCCCACAGATGTTTCCAACATTTTGTATTGTGATCTGAAATTCCCTCTCCTCGGACCTGTTGAAATTCAGCGACCCGTAGGCTGTCACAATTGATATCGTTGGGTCCAGTGAGTTGTTCCACCCGCAGGTGTTCCCCGTTCCGTAGGTGGTCCTGGCCCAGTTGGTGGCTGAGCCATTATCATGGCCGTCGGGATATCTCTGTATCGACGATCCCTCGGGGATGGTAGGATTCTCAAGGCCAGAGACCATCGACCCGGTCACCTCATCCCGGTAACTTCCATCCCAGGCGCCAGCAACACCTTTACCACGGGGCCCATTCACATTGGAGGAGTTCCCCCAGGCCAGGTAGTCCACCAGATAACCGTCGGGATCGGTGAGCTGGATATCGTCCCCCGAGATGTACAACGCATTGGATTGGGGGGCGTTGATAATCCTTATTTCCGTTGGGTGGGGTGGAAGTATCTCGGGCCCACCCAGAGATATCAATATTCGCTCACCATCGGAGAGCTCACCGGCCAGTGGGATGTTGATGCCTCTCCCGTTGTCCAATGTGAACCCTTCCAGGTCCTCACATCCACCCAGATTGAGCAGTTCAACCCATTGGTTTCCGGTGTTCTTGCCTACCGGGTCCACCAAGATCTCGTTGATCACTATCACGGGTGGAGGCCTGTTCCTCCAGCCTGGTGTGGGATAGGATGTCCTTCTGAACCTCTCGGCCCCGTCCGGGGACCTGCCAAGTACGTCGCCCTTCCCGAAAGAGAGGTATTCAACATGGTCGGAGACCGCTCCCGAAGAATTTCGAAGTTCAACGTTATCGTCCCTGCCCAGTTTGAGGCCCGTATCGATCCTCCACAGGACCAGAAAACATCGTGAACCTATCGAGAGGTCATTCAGAACGTGAGTTCCACTGTTATCCGACACAGACCAACCTGCTATGGAGATAGGGGAGGAAGTGGGGTTGTACAGCTCAATGAACTCGTCCACCTGATCTATGACGCCGTCATCGTTCAGGTCCGTATCGGGATCAGGGTAGATCTCGTTCACAAGGACCGTTCCATTGGAACCAAGTGGGCTTTCTCCGGATGAGAACGCAGCTTGAAATGCCCCTGGACCTGCCACTTCACCAATGTTCCCGCCATATCCGATAACAGAAGAGCTGATCAAGTAAAGTAAGGCCATCGAGATCGCCATTCTGGTCGGAATAAAATTTACCCTTCTACGCAACGCACTCTTTTGGGAGACCATGTGATCCCTCCACTCGTATATGGTTGGTATCGTATAAAAAAAAACCGTTCCAAGTTTGTAGCCTCTGGAAAACCGAAGGGTTCCCTGGTATTCTGGATGCACCTCTCGTTAGATCGTGGACCGCAGGGGAACATGGGCAGGCTGGTATGAAGATCACGCCAATATAAGATCGTTCTGAACCTCATAACAGATCCTGGCCCGGGAGGTCCCCGGGCTTCTGACCGAAAGATAAAACCCCCTTAAAATGATCCTTGAATGATTACGGGATGTCGGAGGTAAATTTTCATTAACCTCCGATCATTCACCCTGTAAGAACAATATATTTATATGAATGAATGACTGTTGTAACTGCGTATGGGATTCAGATATTGCGTAATGCTGTTCTAAATCTGATGTTGATTATTTAAGGGGGATTAGAGATGGATAATCCGGTTTTCTTAAAAGGAAAAAGGCTGTTTGTATTTGCCTTGACGCTGGCTATAGCGTTGGGTGGTTGGTCTGCGATGCTTATGGTGGTGAACACGCCCGCATCGGGGTCTTCGACCATTGGCTCCATAACCGTTAATACTGGGTCGACCAGGGTCATTGAGGGCCAGAATTACCTGTTGGATGGTGACATATTGGTGAATGGTGGGACGCTTACTATCATAGACTCCACCATCGCCCTATCCCAGGATGTGGGTATGGACGGGGTGATCGGGGGGGGCGATGACCACATCTACGATATCACCGTTCAGAACGGCGGCACCCTGGAGTTCCACAGCTCTGTCCTTACCACCCAGACCGGACAGCTGAAACCATATTTTGCCATAAATATAGTGGTGACCGGCTCCTCCTCGGAGCTGATCTTCAAGGATTCGATCGTGGAGGGGCCGGGAAACCTCACTGTCTCAGATAATGGATATCTGGAGGTAGATGGTTCCGCCTTCGTTGAACTCAAGGACAAGACCAACCTCGCCTATGATATCGACGGTGACGGCAGCACAACTGACGATAAGGACCTCAACGATGACGGCGTCGTCCTTGAACTTATTTCGGGAGGTATGGGATTGATCGTGGATTCCGAGATAAGGGATTCCCAATCCTTCCTGGGTTCCTCACTTGATGGAGTACAAGCGGCGAATATCACCGTTAAGGGCACGGGGACCAACCTGACGGTCATCAATTCATTCCTCGATGTTGACCTTGAATCGGCCACCTCTACCGGGACGCGTAACTCCGTCAAGGTCATGGATGGCGGGGTGGCACACCTCGTTGGTGTGACCATCAATGATACCTCCGTGACCTCCGACCCCGCCTTCCTGGTCATGGATTCATCAAGCACGATCATATACTACAGGTGGATCGGAGCCCAGGTTCTGGACGGCATGAACATGGGTGTTGGTTCCACCGCCATCACGCTGAACAGGGTAGAGGGTAACACGAACACCCTCATGATCAATTCGTATCTCACAGCCGAGATGCTCGAGTATATGGACCGGATGCCAGCATTATGGGCCACGACCGATGTGTCCGGCTGGTCGTTCATACCCGTTGC
>JAGLEG010000268.1 GCA_023145185.1 Thermoplasmata archaeon | reverse complement strand
TATTCCGCATTATCAGATGTAATGAGATCCATTTAATTGAGATAATGGGGCCTTCATATTTTTCTTTAATGATCAGATCATCGATCAAATATGGGTCATCAACTGATCCACTACCATTGAATCCATGTTCAACTATGAAATCCTTCAGGTCATCATTATCGCTTATGTGTATCTTTCCAAATTGGTTGGACCTGGTGGGAATCTCATACTCATTGAACTCAGGTTCATTATTGTCACTCTCTTCAAATTCCAATTCGGTTAAAACCTCAGAGGGCCCCATATTCTGGTTGTTATCGCCCCCAGCTGGAAGGGACACGACCAAGATTACAGCTAAAAGGATAGGAACTAATTGTGAATTCATCTCTTCTTCCCCATTCCAGGAATGTATCTAATTCATCGTATATTGTTGTAGCTATCATATTGGACGGTTTTAACAGCTAAACTTCATTTTCTTTCTTTTTCCCCCCAATTATTATTCGGATAAGATCTCATTTTCCTCTTTGGACCTTGGATCAGGGCCCATTATATCGACCCCACACCATCAACATGCGTCAGGGGAAAGATAGTTCCTGGCCTCGGAAAGACAGCTCATGTGCATCTCCGGGTCCAACGTGTTAGGGTAATTGTAGATCACACCGCCGGGCCTCTCGTTATAGTAAGGCCTGTTGCAGTCAGGGCATCCCACGGTCTGGAAGATGTGTGCGGGGGCCCCCTCCGGGCCCTGAAGCGGTTCAGGTATGGATATCAGTTTCCCGTTCCCATCGAAGCCGAAGGCGTCGATATCCATGCCCCGTTCCAATATCGCATACCTGCAGATCTGGAGCGACCGGTATCTGCCGATATCTGGTGGTTGACCGATCTCCTTTGTCCCCTTCATTGGAGTGTAGGCGAAGAGTGAGAGGAGGATCCCGGAGGAAGCGCATCTGGACATGACACTGACGACGTCCATATCGCTCTCGCCCAGGCCCACGATAACGTGGGTGGATACCTTCCCCTTTCCGAACACCTCAAGTGCGGCCTCAAGGCTCTTCCAGTGGCTCTCGAAAGTGTAAGGATTCCCTACACCTTCCCCCTTGATGGCGTGAAATATCTCCGGAGAGGCGGCGTCGAGTGCGATGCCCACCCGTTCCACCCCTCTCCCCCTCATCCCTGCCAGAAGCTCCGAAGATACGGGAGATATTGAGAGGGAAATGGGCAGGCCCGAGGCGGAGTGGACCTCTTCAACTACCTCCGGGAGGGTGTTGGCAATGTATGCTGGGTCCATCAGGGACTGGAGGCATATTCTGCCAAAAGATCCGACCCCATGGTCGGATATCGCCTGCAGGACCTCTGCGAGGGGGTACCTCGGCCAGGTCACCCGGCTCAGCAGGTCCCCTCCGTCCGCATCACGCGCCTGTGTGCAGAACGCACAGTTGTTCTTACAGGCGTCCCCCACCATCACGTACATCGTCGTGGGAGGATGGGGAAGCGCTCCTTTTCGGAGCCCAAGGGCGATCGCGGTCCCAATAGAGAGCCTGATATCCTTCATTGAACTCCCTATAGACGACGGCCCTAATTAAAAGAAATGGACTATGGTATTACCAAACGCACTCTCATTAAAAGTGAATATGCAAACCGAAGGAACCGGGTTACCAATTGACGTAAGGGAATCATAGCATGATATCTCTCTCTGTATCTACTCTTCAGGCTCCCCCTCGCCAATATCAGAAGTCATTCTTCTCCTCTTCCAGATAAAAAAGGTTATCAATAAAATGATCAACAACAATACCGCCGATATTATCAGGATGGGGGGAGAAAACGAGTTGTTCGGATCAACACTTTCTATCTCTTCTTCGATGAATATGGTCACGTTGTAGATCAACGAATTTCCACTTTCGTCTACCACAAGGATACTGATCGTCATCTCGCCTGCTGAATCTGGACTTATCGAGATCTCATGGTTTATTTCGTCTACCCAACCTTGTTCG
>JAGLEG010000267.1 GCA_023145185.1 Thermoplasmata archaeon | reverse complement strand
TGGATCCATACGGTAGAGAGATCCAGGATCAATGTAAGAAAATGGGGGTCAGGCTCCCCTATATGTGATGAACGCCAATCCATCAAGATCTCAACCAATGGTCCAAAACGGAACTTATGATAAGATCATACGTTTTGGCCACGTATGTACTATGCTCCCATGAACAGGGCCGTAAACACCTTGCAGTCGCTGATCAGGTTCTCTATCAGTACGTACTCATCGGAGGAGTGGGCGCGGTTGTGGATCGTCTCCCACACCGCGACCTCGAATCCATTGTTCCGAAGCAGGGCAGCGCACGTGCCTCCCCCAATACCACCGTTGATATGCTCCTTCCCCGTTGCGATCTTGATCGCTTTTGATAGTGCCTTGACGACGTCAGAATCGGGAGGGGTGGGATGAAGCGTGGTCTCCGAAAGCTCCGTATCGATCGTGATGGAGGTCCCTGTCAGCTTCCCTACCGACTCCGCCACCTCTCCCATGGTCCCAAGGGCCTCCTCCACGGTGTAAGGGGGAATCAGCCTGCAGTCGATGTAGAACACGTCCTCTCCGGGGAGCACGTTGATCCCATCCACCCCGGGCCCCTTCTTCGTGGGCTCGAAGCTGGAGACGGGATGGTCGAAAAGCGGGTCGATCCTGTCGTATCTCTCGTGGAGCGCCCTGTCCACCTCCGTCCCGAACAGCATGGATGCCCTCAACGCGTTGTTTCCAAGGTTGGGCATGCTCGCATGGCACTGCTTTCCCCTCACGGTCACCTTCACCCACAGAAGGGTCTTCTCGCACAGCTCGATGACCCGTCCCTCCGGCTCACCGTGGTCGGGAACCAGGATCATATCATCCTTTCGGATAAGCCCCTCCTTCAGGAGGTGTCCGATCCCCTTCTCATTCGTCTCCTCCTCGTCGGAAACGAGGAATATGACGATATCATGAATTGGTTCTATGCCCATATCCTTGAGCGTTTTCACTGCGAACAATGAAGCTGTAAGCGCCTGGCCGTTATCCTCCACCCCCCGTCCGATGAGCCTGTCCCCTTCCCTTCTCATCCGGTATGGGTCGCCGGACCATCCGGAGAGGTCTCCAGGTGGAACAACGTCCATATGGGCGATGATGACGATCCTCCGGGAGGGGTCAGCGCCCTTGATATCTATCCTCATGTTCGGGCGCTTCCCGGATGGGACCTTCCCGTCCAGAGCATCGTGATGTGTTATGGTCTCGATGCCCCAGGAGCGGATGATGGATTCTATCAGATCGGACTTCTCCTGCTCCCCATTCCCCCCGGATAGTGGGCCAACGGCAGGAATGGAGATGATATCCCCCAGGAAGGAGATCATCTCCTCCCTGCTGCGATCGATCTGTTCGAAAACGGCCTGGTGAGAACCCATTCTAATCCTCACCGTAGGGGACCTTCTCCTGCTTGAGCTGGACCTCTTTCTCGAACTCCCTCATGACCTTCTCCTTGTAGTCCATCACGTCCTGGATCACAAGCTGAACGTCATCTGCCTGAAGGACGACAATATCTCCCTTCACCGCCATGTCAAGCGCCACCTGGGTCGCCTCCCTCCCATCGAGAACGATGGTGATGTTCTCATCGGTGAGGCCGCCTTTATGCAAACCCTGTCGAACGAGTTCCGCCACCTCGCCAGGTGCTTTTCCCCGGGGATCCGTATCCGTAACGACCACGTGGTCGTAGTATTTTGATAGGGTATGGCCGTATTCGATGACGTCCACTTCCCTGCGGTTGCCCGTTCCCGCGGCCATCCTTATCTTCCTCCCGGTGGCAATATGTGGAAGGAACTCCCCCGTGGCCTTTATCGCACCCATATTGTGGCCGTAGTCGATGATCACCTTGAAATTGCCCATCTCGATTATATTCATCCTTCCGGGCGACAGGCCAATTGATGGGCTGAAACTGACAAGACCGGCCCTGATCTGCCTCCCGTTGAGGCCCAGCGCGGAGCTGGCGGCAACGGCGGCCATGGCGTTCTGGATGTTGAAGGTGGCCTTTCCGCTGTAGGTGATGGGGACCTCCACCACCTTGGCCACCACAGAGGTCCAACCCCCTTTCTGGATGATTATCGAATCGTCCTTGAAGGTGACGTTCATATTGCCTTTTTTCAGGTTCTCCCTGAGAGCAGGATTATCCGGGTCGAGGGAGAAGAGGATCACATTTCCCTTCGTCTTCTCCTGGAACGGAAGCACGAGCGGATCGTCGGCGTTGAGGACCGCGTGTCCCGTCTCTTTCACCGTCTCTACGACTATCGCCTTCAATCTGGCAAGGTCCTCAAGTGTCTCTATGCCTCCCTCGCCAAGATGGTCCGAGGTCACGTTGAGCATAACCCCCACATCACTCTCGTTGTATCCCAGGCCCCTTCTGAGCATTCCACCCCTGGCGACCTCAAGCACCGCATGGTCTATCGTTGAATCCATGAGAACGGTCTTTGCCCCACCGGGCCCGCTGTAATCGCCTTTCAGGATCGGGACGTTATCTATGACAACGGCATCCGTTGAGGTCATTCCCACGTTCTTTCCGTTGAGGCTGAGTATATGGGAGATCAGCCTCACCGTGGTGGTCTTACCATTGGTTCCGGTAACTGCAACGATAGGGACCTGGTATTCGGATCCCTTGGGGAAGATCATGTTCATCACGTCCTCCGCCACATTCCTTGGCGTCCCCTCCGAAGGGTCCAGGTGCATCCTGAAGCCCGGAGCGGCGTTCACCTCGATGATGCCGCATTCTTCGGGGTCCAATGGAGTATTGAGGCCGGGGGCGATAAGGTCGATCCCCATCACGTTGAGGCCGATTATCCGTGAGACCCTCTCCGCCATGGATATTATCCTGGGGTGGACCTCATCTGTGACATCGATGGCCCTC
>JAGLEG010000266.1 GCA_023145185.1 Thermoplasmata archaeon | reverse complement strand
CCTTCTCCACATCCGATCGAAACTGGTCGAAGGTCTTGGCACGAAACTCCTTTCCAGCAAAAGCCGTGCAGAACGTGCATCCGTCCCAGGAACATCCTATCGTGGCCTGCAGGATCAGACTGTACGCCTCCGATGGGGGCCGAAAGATGTTTCCCTCGTAGATGTCCGGGAACATGCGGGGACATCACTTCCATCGATTAATACCTCTTTCGTTGTATTCGACCCCTCAGTGTGAGGAAGCTAATAAGAAGATTTAAGGAAAAAAGATGTATACCCCGAATTGAATCGATCCGGGAGACGTGACCATGGGAGATAGATCTGAGGATAACAAGCTGATCGAGGAGCTGGGACAGGAGAGGTTCGCGGATCTCACCTACATGCACCTTCGCGACATGTGGGCCGTTGACGGACTATACTACCTCGGCATCGAGGAGAGGTTCGGCACAGAGGCAGCCACGGAGATAGATGCCGACGTCTGGAGGGTCATGGGGAAGATCGAGGCCAGAAAGCTCAAGAAACTGCTTGGGCTAACCGGAGATGACATCGAGACCATGATCAAGGCCCTGAAGTATTCCGGATGGACCATGGACCTGGATGACAAGGAATGGGACCAGGGGGACACCGTGCTCCGCAATGTGGAATGCAGGGTCCAGAACACCAGAAAGAAGGGAGGACAGGGGGTCTTCCCATGCAAGAAGGTCAGGTGGGGGTTTCTCAAGGCCTTTGCCAAGGAGTTCAACGAGAACATCGAGGTCATCTGTCATCAATGCCCACCTGATGAGCGCAAGAAGGACCTATGGTGCGAGTGGGAGTTCAGAATGAAGGAGTGATTGGGATGAAGACACCTGAAGAGTACAAGGGATCGCTTAGGAAGATGAGGCCGAACATCCACAAGTTCGGGGAGCTAATAGAGGATGTTACCACACATCCCGCAACGAGGAGGACCATAGAGGGGCACGCCCAGATATTCGAGGCGGCCAGGAACCCTGAATACGAAGAGCTCTACACGACCACATCCTGCCTCACCGGAAAGAAGGTGGTCCGCTATCTCTCCATTATCAAGAACATGGATGACATGATCAACAACTGCAAGATGAAGAGGCTTATGTTCAACCTCACCGGGACCTGCACCGGCGGCAGATGTGCCGGCTTCAACGGTATCAACGCGATGTGGGCGGTAACCTACGACATGGACAAGGAGTACGGCACCGACTACCATCAGAGGCTGAGGAGTTGGCTGGAGGGGGCTCAGGAGGCGGATATCACGCTTGCAGGGGCTCTAACCGACCCCAAGGGAGATCGTACCAAGAGCGCCTCCCAGCAGGCCGACCCCGACATGAACCTCAGGGTGGTGGAGAGGAGGGAGGACGGCATTGTGGTCCGTGGGGCCAAGGTGATGATATGTGGCATCGCTGCTGCGAACGAGGTGTTCATCCTTCCCGGGACCGGATACCGTGAGGCGGATGCTGATTATGCGAT
>JAGLEG010000265.1 GCA_023145185.1 Thermoplasmata archaeon | reverse complement strand
ATGGACACAGGCAGCCTCTGTATCTCGTCGGACATCCTCGAATCGAGTCCCTCTACAGACGAGATGATCGCCTTGATATCATTTGGATTGGTCACCTTCATGATGATCTGGGTCCCGCACTGCGATAGTACGTTCTTGTCCACCTTGGCGGCCCTCTGCGTCACCACCATCAATCCCAGTCCGAACTTCCTACCCTCCGAGGCGATGGTCTTGATGATCTCCTTGGTTACCGCAGGCCCCGTCTGCGGGCAGAAGTTGTGCGCCTCCTCCACCACCAGCATGAACGGTGGAATGGCGCCCTCCCTCCTTGCGATGTACAGCCTTCTAATCAGCGCCGCCACGCCGATCTGCTGCTGGTCCAATGGAACGTCTCCAAGTCCTATCACCGATATCCTGCCCTTCTGCACCATCTCCGCAAGAGGCGTGCTGGGGGAGCTGAAGAACGGCATGGAGAGGAGGTGCTGAAGGCCGTTCACAATGTTCCATTTGGCGGGATTGTGATCGTTCTCCACGATCGACAACACGTCCGAAAGATCATAGGCATCATCCAGAACCTCCTTTGCGGTGTTCAGCGCATTGTACAGGATCGACGTCCCCACTCCCATGTTCCTGATACCCATCAGCTGCAGAAGCTCCTCCGCCTTGAACCCCTTGATATCTATCCCTATGGGATGGGGGCCTTCCCCGTCATCATCGGACGGCATGAAGGAGAATTCGGACAACTTCTCGGACAGGCCTTCAGGGGCGATGTCGAACCTTCTCATCCTCAGGTACTGGTCGTCATCCAGGTTGGGGGACATCAGCGAGTGGTACTCCCCATGGAGGTCCAGGACGACCACGGGGATCCCCTTGTCGGAGAGCTCCTCTATCAGAACTCCGCAGGTGTATGATTTGCCCGAACCCGTCTTCGCTATTATTGATACATGCTTCTTCACAAGCTCCGAGGGGTCCAGCACCACGTCCACGTCGGTGTGGAAGATCTTGCCAACGTAAGTGCCCTCGCTTCTGTCGAGGCGAAGGCCCAACGTCCTCTTGAGCATATCCTCATCCGCCCTGTAGACCTTCGACGCGGGAAGGACAGGGGTCAGCGGTCGGAATATGGGGCCGCTCTCCTCCCTCCTTCCTATCATGGAGATCCTGGCAACCCTCCTCCAGGTCGCCCTCGCATCGCTCCCGGAGAGGTCCACCAGGGCCCCCTCCTGGGAGAGGTCCGACTGGAGTTCAATGGAATCCACCATCCCCAGAACCCAGCCCACGGTTGGGTGAGACACCTGAACGTAGTCCATCTCCTTGATCTCGGGATCCCTCAGGATGCACCTGAAGTTGAGGGAACCCACGGTACCGAAAACAACGCCTACAGGCTCTCCTGGCCTTTCCTCCGGTTCCTGGGGATGTTCCTTTTCCCTCAAATCGATCTCCCGTTCCCTCTCCGCCCCCTGAATATATAATATTTGTCCCGGAGGGTTGACCGGATGTTCTGGCCAACTTCTGCCAGGA
>JAGLEG010000264.1 GCA_023145185.1 Thermoplasmata archaeon | reverse complement strand
TCGGAAACGAACTCCATCATCTCAATAAAACCCTTGAACATTTAAAATAAGTACCTATAAATGATTCCTCTTTCGGGGGGTTCCAGGAATCCACCCAATTATTATTTATAATGTTCAACTAAACCAAATTAACTCCAATAGTATGGATCAAATTCTTCTTGAATGGCATCAGTTATTATGCCGTTTACTGAAATTGTTATAATCATTTTGGTTGGATAATAGTCTAGGACCAATTCAGAGTCACCCTCTTCAGAATAACTAATTCTTTGATTAGTAAGTGAGGGAACTTCAACCTCCTTTCTACCTATCTTCACAATATCTTCATCCCCAACATAGAAAAGTACTTCCATCAAAACTAAAGCATTTTCGTTTTCATAATTGTCACACGTAATACTAAATCTAAAATAATTATCTGTCGAGGAGCGAGAGTAACTTATTCCACCAATCTTAACAAACTTAATATCATCTACTTCAACATTATCTTTTTCAAATTCTTTGATAATGAAATAGGTTGAAATCGATGAAACAATGACACTAATGATAATGGCAATTACAATATGATATACATTTAACTCTGTATGTTTCTCATTCTTAATTATATCGGGCTTTTTCTTTGGTTGATTGGTATGATACCTTTGACGATACATAGAATCCAATGTTATTACCTCCTCTCATTCCCTTTCCTTATCAATTATAAAATACCTTTTTCTCTTTTCAATTTTCCTATTAGCGCGATAGTCGGATATTTATTTACATGAATCTTGGTTGATATGGACCACAGTATTCGAAAATTAATCCTGGGTAGTTCGCTCCCTTTCCAAAGTAATCAATCACTCCATAAGAATTTGCAGATATCATTATACTATCATTGAATGAAGCATCAGGAGCATTAGAATAACCTTCGATCATATGAGGACCGCATGATACATTGAAAACGTATTCTATCCAATTATGTGCCTCATGACCATATTCATCTGCATAATAGAATGTATCCTCGATTATGACAGTACCTCCAAGGCGAACAGTGATGTTTACCGGATCAAACCAACGATTTTGATTGCTAATATATAGTGTGAAATTTCGATAATTCCTGATATTAATATATGTCGAGTTAGAAATATTTCCTGATTCGGAATAATGGGCTATGACAGTAATTATTGTCCTTTCACTAGAAAATTTCTTTGTATCGAGTCTATAACTCCATTCATATCCAATTACACCAGTACAATTAACGTGATAAAAGTAACATTCAAAGATCTCATTTCCAACTACAATCGAGATATTATTTACTGTTTCATTGAGATTCGAAGTAAAGGTAGATCCATTAAGATAAAAAGTCTCTGAAACATACAATCCATCCCATACATAATCAAAATAGATTGTAGGTGTTGGATATATGATAGGTACAGTGGGCCTCTGAATGATTTCGATTAGTTGGTCCATCTCTGCTATCTCGTTATCATTATCTGTAACACGGCATATTGCATGAAAAAATCCAACTTCTAAATAGATAAACGATACATTTCCTTCAATACTCGAATTCCATTCAAATATCCCATTCCCATCAAAGTCCCATTCATATAAAATTATCATTCCATCAGGATCATATGCATTTACTGTAAAATTGATTGGAGTATCAGGATATCCAGAAGTTGGGGCATCTAATATATTCAAAATTGGTTTTATGTTTTGAACATCATCTTTCGATTTCTCCTCTGTGCATCCACTGATCAAAACAATAAGTGTTATTAAAGTAATTATTAGACCTCTTTCCATCATAATCTCATCTTCGAGGTATATTTATAAAACTTGTGGTACACTTCCTCTTCGTGTTAAAGACTATTGGCGAGGTCTTATTTGCCTTCTTCCGCCAATGTGGGCAACGTTCACAAAGCTGTTCATCGGATCAAATCCAACATTACAATGAGATACTGACATTTGTAACTTTCCGACTTGTATGGAAAATATATATAAAAAAAAGGGGGGACCAATTCGCCCCCCCCATTAATTCCAAATTCAGCCTATACTGATCATCCCATCATTTTAGCGATGTCCTCATCAACCGTGCTGTTCGGTGACAGCTGGAACTTCTCCACCAGAACATCAAGGACCGCAGGGGACACGAAGGCCGGAAGCGTTGGGCCCAGGTGTATGTTCTTGACGCCGAGGTGCAGGAGGGCGAGGAGAACCAGGACCGCCTTCTGCTCGTACCACGCGATGTTGTAGGTGATGGGCAGGTCGTTGATACCAACGCCCAGTTCCTCTGCCAGCTTTATTGCAAACAACGCCAGGGAGTAGGAGTCGTTGCACTGACCAGCATCTATCACCCTTGGTATCCCGTCGATGTCATCGGTGATCACCTTGTTGTATCGATACTTGGCACATCCCGCAGTGAGGATCACAGCCTCCTTCGGAAGGGCCTTTGCGAACTCAGTATAATATTCTCTGGATGGGTGCCTCCCGTCGCATCCGGCCATGACAAAGAACCTCTTGATCTTACCCGATTGTACCGCCCCTATGATCTTGTCCTTGAGGTCCCACAGCGTCCTGTGGTTGAAGCCACCGACGATCTCCCCGGTCTCGATCTCCTGCGGGGGGTCGCACCTCTTCGCATGTTCTATGATCGTGGAGAAATCCTTCGTTTTACCCACTTCCCTGTCAGGTATGTGGTTCACCCCGTCGAATCCCACGGTTCCGGTGGTATAGACCCGATCCCGATATGATGCAGGAGGTGGTACCAGACAGTTCGTAGTTAGCAGGGCCGGGCCGTTGAATGTATCGAAGTCCTTGGTCTGCTTGTACCACGCCCCACCGTAGTTGCCTATCAGATGATCGTACTTCTCGAAGAAAGGATAGTAATTTGCGGGAAGCATCTCACCGTGCGTATAGATGTCAACCCCTGTGCCCTTGGTCTGTTCCAGGAGCTCCTCCAGGTCCTTCAGATCGTGCCCAGATATCAGGATGCCCGCTCTCTTCCCAACGCCAAGTTTTACGCTGTGAGGTGTTGGAACGCCGTACTTCGTTGTATTCGCCTTGTCAATAAGCGCCATGGACTTGACACCCACCTCACCGCACTCCATCACAAGTCCAAGGAGCATATCCATCTCCGCATCCGGATCCCTGTATGCGAGCAGGCTCCGGTTCATGAACTCGAATATGGCCTCATCCTCGAAATCAAGGGTGAAGGCATGTTCGGTGTATGCGGCTATGCCTTTCAAGCCGTAGAGAAGCAGCGTGGAAAGCGACCTGATATCCTCGTTCTCGATGGATAGATGCCCGATGGTTTTGGACTTCTCTTCTGCATCATCCTCGGTAGTGAATGTCCAGGTCGCATGATCCGGAAGGTCCGAAAAAGAGTGGCCTTTAGCCTCCAGTTCCGACCTCAACTGATCCCTGACCTTGTTGGCGCGCTGAATGAAATCGATCATCCTGTTCCTGTCGAAATTGGCATTTGTGATCGTTGCAAAGAGCGACTCCATGATGACCATGTTCGCATCCCTTGAATTCACACCTTCCTCTCTCATCAGGGTCTGAAAGTATGATACGCCCCTTATGGTGTGTATCATCAGGTCCTGGAGGTCGGCAACGACCTGTTTCTTCCCACATACTCCCCCGATCGTGCAGCCGAGGTTTCCAACTGTTTCCTGACACTGGTTGCAGAACATCTCGATTTCTCCTAAGACTATCCTTTTGATAGCAAGTTCCCGAAATATACAAAGCTATATATATTGGAGGGTTACTGGAAGGAAACCATGGATGATAACTGTACTGTCTTTCGCACCGTTGACCTGGTGTCCAAGAAATGGACGATGGTCATTTTATTGGAGCTGTACCGGGACGGAGGGGGACCGAAGAGATACAGCACGATAAAGAACGAGATCCTCGGGATCACCCCCAAGGTACTCTCAACAAGGCTTAAAGAGCTGGTTAAACACGACCTGATAACAAAGGAGATCGACGTCTCATCATTTCCCATAAAGACCGAATATGAGCTGACGGAGATGGGCATCGATTTCATCAAGGTGATCAAGGAGATCAAGGAGTGGGCCCTTAGGTGGAAGGTGGATAACAGGGTGTGCGCCCAGCTTGATTGCAGCGAGTGTAACCTTTAACGCCTTCACTCCGTCCTTTACTTGGTCGAGAACCTGTAGATGACGATGATGGAGACGACAATGATCATTACCAGGGCGAATATCGACAGATAGCCCCACCAGGGGACCGAGATGCTGACGTCCTGATC
>JAGLEG010000263.1 GCA_023145185.1 Thermoplasmata archaeon | reverse complement strand
CAGTTTGCTATTCATATTTGAGAGCGGAGGTTCCGGTGATCCTTTGTGTTGACCTAGAAGGTTCAGGCCATGCGATCACAATAACCGGATACAAACTGGACGAAACATTTCCAGAAATCAATGAGTATGAGCTTATTGAACCTTCCATGAAGAACTTTCATGTCAAAGGTTCAAGGATCAAAAAGCTTTATGCTCATGATGACCAGATAGGTCCTTTTTCGAAAATCGACATCAATCTGAATGTTGAAAATCGTTCCATCGAGATGACAACTGACTGGACATATGAAGATGGTACGCCGAAAAGTGTTATCCCGTACAATCTAATCGTACCAATATATCATAAAATACGACTTCCGATAAATCCAATGATGAAATATATCAATATGTTAGACAACCTCTTCAAGTCTATCAATATATTTTCAGATAATAGAAGATTCGAATGGGATTGCTATCTTACGAATATAAACGATTACAAATCCGAAATGTTAAACGATCCTCAATTAATTGATAAGAGTGGAATCCTGATGAGCTCTTATCCGAGGTTTTTCTGGCGCTTTAAGGCAATATATAATGATGATATCCTGTTTGAATTGCTGGCAGATGCCACCGACATGGAAAGGTCATTCCAATTCATCAATATAAATTTCTACAGCGAAGAGGTCCTATCGATATTCAAGGGATTATTCAACAGTGCAAATAGAGATTTTCTCATTAAGTGCCTTACACGAGAGATGCATGATTTCATCCATGAAGAATTATAATATTCTTCAAGATCAATGAAAAAGAGTCGAATTTAAACCATATTTATGTTGAATACCTTTAATATGAATATTTTTACTTCAGAGACCCAGTCCTAATTATTTATATATAATCGCACAATGTGACACCGAGGAGGTGTAATCCTGACATTTATTAAAATTCCTGAGGAAGCATCTTTCAAAAGCTTGGAAGATGTTCTCGGTTACATCGATCAGTTCCCCTCAGTGAAAAACTTGCACAGGACGCTACAGATCATCGGATTCGTCACCCCCTACACCTCCATTGATGAGTTCTCCTCGGTCTTCAGGGAAAATGGTCTCACCGTTTCTCATGCGAACGGCTCCCTCATATCATTCATCAAGGAGAACGACCCTGAATTCGGGATCTCATGTATACTCGAAGAGGATGGGATATTATTCCTGTTAACGAATGCAAGGAAATCAGACCAGATACCCGACATTATCTATCCAATATTTGAGAGGGAGGAAGCGGTCTACAACCTCTCCATCGGTCCCTCAATGATGATGGATATCATCGACGATTACATAGGTGAGGCCAGAAAGGGCAAGGTCTCCTATTTTTCCGGCAGATACATTCCCGGAGTGGGAAGAAAAGCACGGATCAGACCAGATGTGAGAAGGAACGTTCAATATCACGGAGATGACGGGTACCATACCCTCAAGGAATGGTCCAATTACTACGGCATATATCCAAATATCATAAGTATCAACCTCTTCAGCGGTCTGCAATTCAGATTGGATCACAAAGGCATCATTTCCATATACCAAGGAACAGCCACCGAGATAATGCCCAT
>JAGLEG010000262.1 GCA_023145185.1 Thermoplasmata archaeon | reverse complement strand
CAAGAACAACGAGGAGGAGGAGCTCTCCAACGATTACCTGATAAGGAGGGCCGCAATAGACAACTTCGTCCCCCTGCTCACAAACCTGCGCCTGACCGAGAGGCTCATGGAGGCCCTTGAGACAATGGACCTGGATGATATCCCGATCAAGAGCTGGGAGGAGTACTGATCCTGTAAGGGCCCGATCTTTTCCATACCTGGTTATTAAGAACTCGAGGGATTGTTAGCATTTGGTTTATAACCTGGCGGCCAATATCTTGATGTGGTGAGATAATCGCTCCGGCCACTGTCAGCTCCCGGGAGATCGTCATAACCCTGAAGGGTATGGACTGCATAGACTGTGTCAACAAACTGCAGAAGGCCCTTGCCAACACGGACGGGATCAGGAACGTATCGCTGAACTTTACATCCGGGAAGGGAAAGATCGAGTTCAATCCTGAAAAGATCACACTGATAAGGTTAAATGACATCATCGAGAAGATGGGCTACCAGATGATCGGGGAGGTGGTGAAGTACTCCCTGGACAGCATCCACTGCAGGGACTGCGGCCATGACCTGGAGAGGAAACTGGAGGGGAAGGAGGGGATCATCGACGCGTCCGTCTCCTTCGGTGCGAAGATCGTCACTGTGAATTACGTGCCCAAGGAGATCAAGAACAAGAGGATCGAGGAGTCGATCTGCTCCATGGGATACTCCATTCTCCATTCCGAGGAGGACCTCCAGGTGGGAGTACGAAAGCAGAGGAGGGCTGCTCTCCTCCTGGGGCTATCGGGCGTCCTGTTCGGGCTGGGGTGGATACTCTACTGGTCGGGCCTGGACCGGACTTTCTTTGATTTCGAATGGAACTGGCTGGTGGTGGAGATCACCATCCCCAACATCCTCTTCCTGCTCTCCCTGGTGATACCGGGATACACCATTGCCAGAGGGGGCCTCTACTCGCTCAAGGGGAGGGTGATCACAATAGATCTCCTTGTCATCCTTGCTGCGATGGGAGCGATACTGATCGGAACCTACTGGGAGGCGTCCGCAGTGGTTCTGCTCACCGCCTTTGGCGAGCTCCTCCAGGACCTCAGCGTGGAGAGGACCCGAAAGGCCCTTTCCAAACTGCTTGAGGGGACGCCCAAGACCGCCTGGGTGAAAAGGGGGACGGAGATAGTTGAGATAGACATCTCGGAGCTGGGGAAAGGAGACGTGGCTGTTGTGAAGGCGGGGGAGAAGATCCCCGCCGACGGAGAGGTGTTCAAGGGCGAGGCGACTGTGAACCAGGCGCCGATAACCGGGGAGAGCGTGCCGGTCACCAGGAGAAAAGGCGATCAGGTCTTCGGGGGGACCCTCTCGGAGGATGGGTACCTCGAGATCAGGGTGGTCAAGACGGGGGATGATACGACCATCTCGAGGATCGTCAAGCTGATACAGGAGGCCCAGGAGGAGAAGGCGCCCGCACAGAGGTTCATAGAGAGGTTCGCTGAGATATTCGTCCCCGCCGTGATCGTTCTGTCCATACTGGCGCTGATCATCACCAGGGACGTTACCAACTCCCTCACGCTTTTCGTCGTGGCATGCCCCTGCGCGCTTGTGATATCCACGCCAGTTGCCGTTGTATCGGGCCTGGGGAACGCTGCGAAACAGGGGATCCTCATCAAGGGCGGCGTCGCCCTGGAGCAGATGGGAAAGGTCAGAACGGTTGTTTTCGACAAGACCGGGACCCTCACCATGGGGCAGCATGGTGTCTCGGAGATCTACGCATCTCCGGAGGTTGGCAGGAACGAGGTTCTCCGCCTCGCAGCTCTGGCCGAACAGAGATCGGAGCATCCCCTTTCAAAGGCGATAATGATAGAGGCGGAGAAGTACCAGTTCAAGATCATCGAGCCCGAGGGGTTCCAGGTCATCAAGGGGAAGGGCGTAATAGCGGAATTTGAGGCTGGAAAGAGGATACTGGTTGGAAACGAAAAGCTCCTGAAGGATTCATCCATTGCAATTCCACCCACCATACTGGACCAGGCGAGGAGGATGGAGAGCAAGGCCCTCACGGTGTTCTTTGTGGTGGAGAACAAGGACGTAATGGGAATAATTGGGACCTCGGATATGGAGCGGCCCGAGGCCAGAAAGACCATTGCAGATCTGAAGAGGATGAAGATCAGAACCGTCATGCTCTCGGGGGACAACTCGACCACGGTCAGGGTGGTGGCCGGAAGGCTCGGCCTGGACGAGGCATATGGGGGCCTTCTCCCGGAGGAGAAGGTGAACCACATAAAGAGACTCCGGGAGATGGGAGTCGTGGGCATGGTGGGGGACGGGATCAACGACGCCCCTGCCCTGGCCACAGCTGACATCGGCATAGC
>JAGLEG010000261.1 GCA_023145185.1 Thermoplasmata archaeon | reverse complement strand
AGCCTCTCTTCCTTCGCCCTGACTATGCCCTTGGATATTGAGCGTGAGATATCAGCTATGTAACTGCCCCCCGTAGACGTCAATGGATAATCTGTATAATCTATAAGAAGCTAGCCTATCGGACGCAACGTTATTCTACCTGAAAGCGTTGGTCTCTCATGGCCTGTTACATCAGGAATGGCAAGGTATTCTTTCAGGATAAGAAGCTATCCTCCACCCTGATGAACAAAGGATCATATGGTCAGACCCACTCAGGCGGGCCCATGACCCTAGACCTGATCGAGGCCGCATACCTTCTGGAGAACGGGAGGATAGATGTTAAAAAGAGCAGGTCAGGCCCTGTTGCTGACCTCCGCCACATACTGGAGATGGGAATGGCCCAGGATGAGGGGTTCATGGACCGGTATATCGTGTACAGGGACCTGAGGAACAGGGGAATGGTCACCATCAGGGCAGGTAACTCCGGGTTCTCAGTGTACAAGAGGGGTGACAGGCCGGGGAGTGGAAAGCCCGATAGCTGGTATCAGGTTTATCGGGAGACCGACTCGGTGAGTATCAAGGGCCTGTGGATGGAAGCTCTCACGAGGGACCATATCCGCCTGAGGTCAGTATCTGCCATAGTTGATGGTGATTGGGACCTGACCTACTACGATATTGAGGTCGAATCCCAGGTGTTCCCTGCAAAGGGAACCGGCATCGAGGACCCAGGGTACGTCGTTGAGGAGAAGGAGAGGACGGCCATCCCAGAAGGGGGGTCGATCCTTTGGGGAGATGGTAGGGAGGATCCCCATGCCAGGGGGTTCATGGGAACCGAGATGGGCGAGTGCCTCCTCCTTTCGAACGAGGAGGACGGGAAGCTCTTTGCAGGGGAGTCCGATGATAAGCACCTGAAGGATATCGTCTATCGTGACCTCTCGGAGAGGGGCTGGTATATCCGGACGGGGTTCAAGTACGGTGCACACTTCAGGATATACACGTCCACCCCGGACAGCTCCCACTCCTCGCTTCTGGTTCACTGTATACCCGAGGGGGAGCATATGACGTGGGAGGAGATATCCCGATGCGTCCGCCTCTGCCACAGCGTCAACAAGAGAATGATCTTCGCACTCATTCCGGAGGGCGTCAGCGACCCGCACCACGAGCCGGGTAAGGTGGCCTATCTCAGCATCGAATGGTTCAAACCATGATGTGAAAAATATCTTAATAAATAAATATCACTTTTCTACAAGCCTGATTTTTTTCTAAATATATCTGAGAAATATTTAAGCAATATTTTTTCTGTGAAAGTGAATGTTAAGTTGATATTAAGCTGAGCTCTTAAACATTCAAATCTTTGACTAATTTAAAATTAGTCAAATTTTATATTTAAGTTGAAATAATGTTTAATTCTTAAATAAAAAAAGGCCGGGAGGATAACCCCCCGGCCGTGTCTGTTCTTAGTGGTGTGCTCAAGCGTTTCTCTTGTTCCACCACTCGACGACGGGCTCATATCCCCACTCGCCGCGAGTATACTTCATGTAGGCAACGTAGATCACAAGTATCACACCAAGGAGGATGAGAAGCATCCACCAGTGCCAGATCGTTCCCTCTCCGATAACTGTTGCCGTCTGCTCGAACTCGTTGTTCTGCTCGTTCTGCTCGGGGATATCTTCGTTGTAATCAAGATATACCTTGAACAGCCTCGATCCCTTCTCAAGCGTGTAGGTAAAGTTGTAGTAGACAACATCTCCTGCCTTGATAGGCGCATCGGGGGTGATCTCGACCTCCTTGATCTTCTTTCCGTTATCCTCCACCCTTATGGTGAAGGTGGAGTTGAAGTCCACAAGTCCATCGTTGGCATAGGCGATGATGATCTTGACATCCTCGCCCTCCATGAAGTCATCGTCGTTCTCATCTGGATCGAAGGTTATTCCCCTGACGCCCAGGTCGGGTCCCAGCACTAACAGTGGCTTCTCTACCCATCTCGTGAGGCCGGATGCGTCCTCCACCGTGAGGTTTATGAGATAGTCACCAGGGATCTCGAAGGTGAAGTACACCACTTCACCAGAGAGTGTAACGTTCTGTTCCTCGTCGTCGTAGACGAAGGTCCACTCGTAGGATACCATCTCCTCGTAGAGAGATCCAGTTGTCCTGGGGTCGTACGACTGGGTACCGTTGAGCTCTACCTCGTCTCCCTGCATGATCTCGCCGAAGGGCTTGATCACGGCCATGGGATCGGTGGTATCGGATACGTTTGCGCTCCTGTTGAACTGGTATTCGTTTCCGGCACCGTCAACAAGGGTCAATGAGATATTGTACTGGCCAGGATCAGAGAAGGCGTGGAATACCACCTCGCCGTTGAGTGGATATGCATCCTCTCCGAACACCCAGATGTAGTCCACGATCTCGCCGTTGTCCATGGCGGTGGATGCGTTGAACACAAGCGTAAGGTCCTCCTTGACCTCATAGCCGCCGTCGTAGGTGACGTTCTCCTCGCTCTCCTCATATATCACCGAATAATCATCGATCGTCGGATCCGCGCTGTCCGGGAGGATCATAATGGAGGCTGTATCGGCCTTATCGGACCTGTCCCTGACGGTTACGGTGATCTCATGGTAGCTGTTCCTGTTGTTGGTGAACTGAACGGTGATCTCATCGAAGGTTGAAAGGTCCACCTCATCCTCGGGAGTTATCACAACGGCGTTCGCCGGTATGTTCCACTCGTAGCTCTCTATCTCGCCCACGGGATCCCTGGACCCCTTGGCTGACAGGGTGATGTTGACCTCGGTCCCCACGATGAACTTCAGTACCTCTTCCTCGTCCTCCACTGCGACCTGGTAGAACTCGTATGCATTCAAGATGACCAGTGATGCCTCGGGGCCTTCCGCCTCTTTCGCGGTGAACTCTATGGGAGCCTTCACCAGAACCTCATATGCGTTGCCGTAGGCGAACTCGAGCATATCCTCGTCGAAGTTTCCCTGAACCTCGTAGTTCTCCGGGAGGATGACCTTGATCTCCTCGTTGTCGAGCAGCTCCTTGATATCAACGGTGATATCATCGCCCTCCTTGAAATCGGTGTCGTCGACCATCTCGTAATGTGCGGTCATGTCCAGCACAGGGTGGGTTGTGTTGAACACGGAACCCTCCAGTCCAGATGCATCTACGGTGTAGGTGCCGTTCCAGCTGTATCCCATATCATTTACGCTGAGGAAATCATCGGTGGTAAGCCAGGCGGGCCCGTATGATACAAGGGCCTCCTCGACCATCGTAGCGTCATCTTCGTCGACAACGTTCCAGCCCGGGGAGAAGAACATATCTGAGATCTGCATCCTGGGATTCCCGAAGTCATTGTAGAAGCCGTACAGGTTGGAGTTGGCGTCAAGCACCCAGTGGGTATCGATCATGGGATTGGTTATGTCGCCCGACAGATCAATGGTGGTCAGCCTCATCTCCTCTTTCAGCACCTCGGACATCTCGAAGGTGGTCTCGAGTCCGCCGTAGTAAGTGTTAGCCACCAGGTCGATATCATCCCTCCATATGGGATCATATCCTGGCGCCTCGATGATAAGCCTGAAGATCGAGTCATATGCGGGAAGCGTGATGGCCCCATCCTCATCGCTCTCGATGGGGACGAGATGGCCGTTGTTGACATCCCACAGGTAGGGGATCAGGTCAGGAACGAAAAGGTCCCCGCTCTTGACAAAGCCCATGATCCTGTAGGATCCCTCCCTTGCAGAGGGCTCCTCGCTGAGAGTGATGTTCTCTTTATACAGGTCAACGCTCTCATTCAGCTCGATGTTCACAGAATG
>JAGLEG010000260.1 GCA_023145185.1 Thermoplasmata archaeon | reverse complement strand
ATTGACCCTCCTTCATTTGTGAATGTCCACCGATACGCGTTAAAAGAGATCGTTTCGAGTAGGATAGATCCGATCTATTGTTTCAGGGCCCGAAAGATTATTTATTGAATCAAAGGCTTCTATCTACCTGGAACAATGGTATTCACATTGTCCCGGGAGAAGAGGAATGCTTCCTGGAAAAGGCCCTTCATCCATCCGCAAGGTGGTGTTCATATCTATATCGTTTCTATTCTTTCTTCCGTTCCTCGGTCAGGTGAACGGGGATGGCTGCGTAATGGTTGCCTACGAGGACCTTTCCTACATCCTCGAAGAGGACCAGACCGCATTCATCGCCTACAGGGATGGGGTCCAGATGATGTCCATCTCCATCAACTTCCAGGCCGAGAGCGGCAGGAAGGCAGCCTGGATACTGCCCATTCCCTCGGACCCGGATAATATCCGGATGGCCATCGAGACAGCATCGCCCTCAATGGAGGGGGAGGACATTCAGGAGAGGGCCGACGAGGAGTTCGAGAGTATCAGGAAAGAGGAGATGATGCTCTATCTAAGCTCCGCCGTTCCCATGGGGCGTGTTGCCTATGGATTTGTCCTGCTCACCTCCATGGACGACGCTACCGAAGGAAAGGGCTATGGCAGGGCAGGGGACGACGATCCAGATGTTATTGTTCACCTCGAGACCAACTTGATGGGGATCTCATCCGAGCTGATATCCGCATCATCCGGCGAGTCCGTTTACCAATACATGAGGTCCAGGGGGCTGGACGTCGAGGACGGGATGATAGGTCCTCTCGATCACTACGTCTCCAACGACTTCTCGTTCATATTGACCTGGCTTGAGGATCTTGAGGATGAACGGGTCCAACCTGGAATATACGTTGAGTTCCCCACGGACAGGATATTCTATCCTATGCTCCTCACCAGTTTGTACGGCGATGAGAAAGTGCCCGTAAACATCGTCATCGTGGGCGCGGCCATCCCCGATCTGAACCAGGAGATAAAGAACGATGCGACCGTGAGATATTATCAGGGGCGCCTGGTGCCGCCGAGTATATTTAATTTGAACGTCCAATTCCTTCCAGGCTATTACCCTGAAATGGACTACGAGGAGTGGGAAGAGCTGGTAGGTCCCTTCAAGAGTATCTACAGGTCCAGTTTCATGGAGAATCTCACCGGAGACACTACAGGTATTTTCGGCGGCCATGAATATTCCGGCACCCTGACCCTCGTGGAGATAGATTCAGAGGCCAGGAACTACAATGCGGACATATATTTCGACCTGGGGGAGCCTGATGCGATCAAATGGGATAAGACAGTCAATGATAATTCGGAGATACCACTCATCTTCAATGTCAAGCGGTTCACCATCTTCGTCATGTTCTCCTGCATTCTTGGATTCGCCATCGGACTGCTGATGTTCGGATCGGATAAGGAGAAACTGAGCGTGTCGTTGGCCCTGGGCGTGGCAAATGTGTTCTCGATCTGGCTGATGCTCCTTCTGGCATTCATATTTCATAAGAAGTTCAAGGTGAATGGAGAGAAGATGGTCATATTCGTCGCATCATACCTGATATCGTTCACGGTGTTGGCATATATCTTTTTCAAGCCTCTCTATTTTCTGTTATAGTAGGCTATGTATATGTGTTTTACAGAAACATATTAAGATTATTTCTATGAAATACGGAAAGTGAATTTATTGTAGTGGATGTCTACCACCATTTTTCATCCTATGGTGTGGATATGTCAATGGTAAATTATGATCTACCATATCTTTTATATTTGGTATCTGAATTCACTTAACTGCCATCATATGAAAAGTTTAATCTATCAGTAAAACAAACGGTTAACCAGGTGGTTAAAATGCTCACAAGGCACATACTTGCGAAGGGTCAGATAGTGATCCCCAGGGCGATCCGTGACATGCTCGGGTTAATTGTCGGCGATGAGGTGGTGATCGAGGTGAAGAAAGACAGGATCATACTGCTGAAAAAGGAGAGCGTCGTTGATATATTCTCCGAGGTGTGTGCGAAAGGGTCCAAGAAGATCTCGATGGATGAGATAAAGAT
>JAGLEG010000026.1 GCA_023145185.1 Thermoplasmata archaeon | reverse complement strand
CTCCCTGGGTTTATCAGAAGCTTTTTTGGCCTTCTTCTCGGACGCTTTTGGCTCATCGGAATCCTTTTCGGCCTTCTTCTCAGACGCTTTTGGCTCATCGGAATCCTTTTCGGCCTTCTTCTCCAGGTCCACCCAGGCGAAGGCCCTCTTGAACCTCTTACCTGAGATGCCCGTGATCTTCTCAAGCGCAGCCGGGCCCATCTCCATGACATCTTCAAGGCTCACCTTGGTCCCAGGTCCCAGAAGTTTAAGTACCTCCTCCTCACCAAGACCCCGCGACAAAAGGAACCTGATCAGGTCCTTCTTGTTTGCAATAGATACTCTGCTCTGTACCATCAGCTCACCTCCCTCATTGCGGTCTTGACAATATCCTCATAATCCACCGCATCGGACCTTATGGACCGGGCAGGGTCAATGCCGTCCTCTCCATATCTGAACTGGACGACCACTCCTATCGTGTTCCTGACCTCTCGGTCCAGAAGCACCTTGAGGTCCTCAAGGGCATTGATCAACCTTCTCTGCATGTAACCAGATCTGCTTGTTCTTACCGCAGTATCCACAAGACCTTCCCTTCCTCCCATGGAATGGAAGAAGTACTCCGTGGGTCTGAGGCCTTTCTTGTAACACGATTTGACGAAACCCTTCGCCGCAGCACCGAGGTCGTTGGGTTTGAAGTGGGGAAGGGTCCGCCCCTGGTACCCCCTGCTTATCCTCTGGCCCCTGACCGCCTGCTGACCAATGGACCCGGACATCTGCGAGAGGTTCAGCATGGAACCCCTGGCTCCAGATCTGGCCATCAGAACGGCTGAGTTCTTCAACCCCAGATATTTTGAAGCGATCTGACCCGCACCATCCCTTGCACGTCCCAGCTCCCTCATGGCCTCCACCTCCAGCGTCTCCTTCAGGGTCCTGCCAGGGTGGGGCTCAAGCTGTTTGGAGTTATATTTCTGGACGTAGATATCCACCTTCCTCTCCGCCTCGTCCAGCCTGTCGGATATCTGAAGTTTGGCCTCCTCGGGTATATCCTCCTCGTCTATACCTGTCGAAAATCCTATCAGGCTTATCGCGTTAATGGCCAATCTGGTGGCATCGTCGAGGAACTGCCTTCCCCTGTCGGACCCGAAGTCCCTGACTATCTTTTCAAGCAGCTTTCCCTTGAAAGCTCCCACAGATACCTCATCGATAGGACCGGATAACAGCTTGGAATGTCCCTCCTCATTCACCTCTATTCGAACCAGGGAATCGAAGTTATGTTCCGCATCATCAGCTGGATTGTAGATGGAAGAGTTGTACTCCATCGTGATCCCATCCGGCATGATAAGGGAGAATATGGATTTCCCGCTCCACAGCGGTGTTCCGTTATACCCGATGACGTCGGGCTCTGGCAGGGCGCCGCCGTATGAGGTCTTGGTGAGCAGATGATATGCCTCATCGGAGGGGAACATCTGCATCCCGTGGGTCAGTATGAAATTACCCGAGATATGGTCGTGTATGGCTCCTATGACCGGCCCTCCGAATCTGGGTGAGAGTATTTGCTCCTGCACTCTCATGATGATCTTCGCCTCGGCCCTGGCCTCTTCTCCCTGAATGCAGTGAAGGTTCATCTCGTCCCCGTCGAAATCAGCATTGTACGGGGGGCAGTTGGGCAGGTTCAACCTGAAGGTCTTTCCTCCCATTACCCTCACCTCGTGCCCCATCATGGACATCCTGTGGAGCGAGGGCTGCCTGTTGAACAGAACGATGTCACCATCCATCAGGTGCCTCTCCACGATATATCCAACCTGGAGCCTCTCCAGAAGGGTCTCCTTGTTCCTGTCCGTGATACGGAGCCTCTGGCCGTCAGGCCTTATAACGTAATTCGCACCGGGGTGGTTCTCAGGCCCCTTCATGACGAACTCCTTCACCTGTTCGAAATTGTACTCGTTTATCCTCATGGGAACGCTCAATTCCATGGCGATGGGCTTTGGAACTCCAACCTCATTTATGGAAATGTATGGGTCAGGCGAGATCACGGTCCTGGCGGAGAAGTTCACCCTCTTCCCGGAAAGGTTGGACCTGAACCGCCCCTCCTTTCCCTTCAACCTCTGTGCGAGGGTCTTGAGGGGCCTCCCGGACCTGTGCCTGGCCGGGGGGATCCCGGAGGTCTGATTGTCGAAATAGGTGGTTATGTGATATTGCAGAAGCTCCCACAGGTCCTCCACGATCAGCTGGGGTGCACCGCTGTCCCTGTTCTCCTGAAGTCTCTGGTTGATCCTCAGAACGTCCACCAACTTGTGTGTCAGATCATCTTCGGACCGGTCCCCTGACTCGAGGGTGATCGAAGGTCTGACGGTCACTGGAGGGACGGGGAGCGATGTGAGTATCATCCACTCGGGCCTTGCCACCTTGGGATTGATGCCCAGGAAGACCAGGTGATCGTCCGGGATCCTCTCCAACCTCTCACGGATCTCCTTGGGGGTCAGCTTGTGCCCCTCCTCCCTGTAGGTGGTCGGCTTGTCCAGGCTTATCTTCTTCGACTCCTCTCCACAGTAAGGGCACTGGCCCACGGAGATGGAATCGCCTCTGACCTTGGAGGTGAGGCTCAGGAACAGGAAAGGGTTCTCCGAGATCTTGCCGATCTTCGCTATCTTGTTATTTACCTTCTCCTGTCTCTCCTCGGTTAGTTTGATCTTCCCGCAGGCCCTGCAGGTCGCCGAGAGCATCTCCTTGATCATCTTGGTGTAGCCCTCGTGGATCACTGGCATCGCCAGGTCGATATGTCCAAAATGGCCGGGGCACTCGTCCACCTTTCTGCCACAGGTCTTGCACTTGAGGCCGGGCTCTATAACGCCCAGCCTTGGGTCCATCAGGCCCATGTCGATAGGGAAACCGTCGTCATCGTACGTGTCAGCGGTTATTATCTTGGTCGCCGACATGTTCCTGATCTCATCAGGTGAGAGGAGGGCGAACTGGATCCTGGCGATCTTCTTCGGGATATATTGATAATGTACCATTCATCACACCTCCTAGTTCAGGTCCTCCAGATGAAGCCTCATGGCGACACACATCGACTTCAGCTCATCCATCAACAGTTTGAATGCGTAGCTGGTCTGCACCGGGTGAATGTCACCCGTCTCACCGCAGACCGGACACCTCAGGGCGCCCCTCTTGTCAAGCATGGCCACATTCCCACACTTTGGGTTGCCACAGACGTATTCGATAGTGCCGTCAGACTCGTCCAGGAGCCTGTCTTTTATCACCATTGAGACGCCGTGGGCGATCAGGCAGTCCCTCTCCATCTCACCGAACCTGAGACCACCCTGTCTTGAGCGACCCTCGGTGGGCTGTCTCGTCAGGATCTGGACGGGGCCCCTTGACCTGACATGCATCTTTCCAGAGACCATGTGGTGAAGTTTCTGGTAGAATATCACGCCCTTGAATATATCGGCCTTGAGCCTCTTGCCCGTATAGGGGTCGTACATGGTCTCCTTGCCAGTATGCTTGAAGCCCAGTTCCATGAGCTCCCTCCTCAGGTCGTCCTCCTTCTCTCCCGAGAAGGCGGTTCCATCTATGGTCCTTCCCTCCATGGACCCCACCTTGCCCCCGATCATCTCGAGGACGTGGGCCACGGTCATACGGGAAGGGATAGCGTGAGGATTGGTGACGATATCAGGCATGATACCCTCCTCGTTGAAGGGCATGTCCTCGGGCTCGGTTATCAGTCCGATAACACCTTTCTGTCCGTGTCTCGATGCGAACTTATCCCCTACTTCGGGGATCTTCTCACTTCTTACGGTCACCTTTACCAGCTTGAGCCCGTTCTCCGATTCCGTGACCATTACCGTATCCACGTAACCTGCCTCACGAGGCCTTACTGTCAGGGATGTCTCCCTTCTCCTTCTTGGGGTCAGGAAATCAGTGTGCTCCTCGAGGAAACGGGGAGGTGAGGTCCTTCCGATCAGGACGTCCTTGCCATTTACCTCGAACTCTGGGGAGATGATACCATCCTCGTCCAGGTTGTCGTAGGAGTTCTCCGCCCTGGAACCCATGACCTCAGGGCCGGGCGTCTCGATCCGGTCCTCCTGACCACCAGGATATCTGCGTTCCTCGACGGAATAGGTCCTTATGAACGTCGACCTGCCCAACCCCCTGTCTATGGAGGCCCTGTTGAATATCAGGGCATCCTCCATGTTGTATCCCTGGTATGACATCACGGCGACCACGTAGTTCTGTCCCGCAGGCCTCTTGTTGAGGTTGACGAACTCCATCGTCTTTGTCTGGACCATCGCCTTCTGCGGGTAGTGCAGAAGATGCGACCTCGTATCGCATCTGATCCTGTAGTTGGCCGTGGAAAGGCCAAGGGACTGCTTGGCCATCCCTGAGCCCATGGTGATCCTTGGAGAGGAGTTGTGCTCCGGATAGCATACAAGCCCGGAGCAGGCGCCCAGTATGACCATCGGATCTATCTCCATATGTGTATTGTCCGGGACCAGCGAATCCTCGTCCACTGCTATGAACAGGTCCTCTTCCTCCTCCGCGTCGATATACTCCGCGATCCCCTGGTGGACCAGGTCCTCCCAGCTTAACTTCCCGGAGTTCACATCAGCCCTCTTCTTTTCTGTCAGCAGGAGCTTTCCCTTCTCCACGACGAAGAGTGGCCTCCTTACACGGCCGTCATCGCAGTTGATTATGACCGAGTTGATATGCTTGTTGTAGCGTATGTTGATCTCGTTGGACTTCTCCTGGGGCATTGCAAGGAAACCCTGCCTCCTTCTCTTCCTCATGGAGTCAACAAGGCTCACAGGATCATGGTGAACGCCGACCAGGTTGCCGTTGAGATATACCCTTGCCTCGTCGGTCAGCTCCTTCTCGATCCTTCTGACGCCCATGTCGAAGAGTGTGGATTCGAGCTTCTTCTCATCGTAGCCCTCTGATACGTCGACCACGAGGGCGAGGTTCTTCACCAGCCCGCAGTTCTGTCCCTCGGGGGTCTCGTTCGGACATAGCCGGCCCCACTGGGTCGGATGAAGGTCCCTCGCCTCGAAATGAGGCTGAGACCTCGTAAGCGGGGAGGTGATCCTCCTCAAATGTGATATCGTCGACATGTTGCAGGTCCGGTCCAGAAGCTGGGATACGCCGTCCCTTCCGCCCACCCAGTTACCCGTTGCAAGGGCGTGAATTATCCGCTGGCTCAGCACGTCCGGCCTGATCGCCGAGGATATGCGAAGCTTCCTCTTTCTGGTGATGGTCCTCTCCAGCTGATATTTGAGGTCCTTCATCAGGGAGGTGAAGGCGACCCGGAACAGGTCCTCCATCAGATCCCCGGCCAGGGAGATCCTCTTGTTCGCATAGTGGTCCTTGTCGTCTCTCTCTCGAAGCCCCAGCTTGAGCTCCATGACCGACCTTGCGATCCTTCCCAGATATATTGCTTTCTTGATCCTCTGGTCCCTGTGGTCCCCGAGATGTGGAAGAAGGGACTTGTCGATTATGGACTCCACCTTCTTCTCCCTGAACTCCTTGGCCTGTCCAGTGGCGAACTTCTTCTCAAGGTAGTTGAGCGAATCCTCGGTCACATACACACCGTAAGCCTCGGAACACTCCTCGAGATTGGCGAATATCGTGTTGTTCATCCTCTCATCGGAGACTATGGCCTTTGCGATATCCTCATCTGTATCCATTCCCAGAGCCTTCATCAATATCATAAGGGGTATCTGGGCGGGAGCTGCGGGGACGGACACCATCAGCATCCCGTCCTTCTTCAGCTCCACGGAGGTGAGCGCCCTGAAGCCCTCCCTCTGCGAGAACACCTTGGCTACCGCCATGGGCGTGCCGTACTTCTCCTCCCATTCCACCAGCACCCTGTTGGGCGACAGGTCTTCAAGGGATATCAGGGACCTCTCGGTACCATTGATTATGAAATATCCACCGGGGTCCAGTGGGTCCTCCCCGGCATCCTGCAGGCCCTTCAGGTACTGCTCGTGAGACAGGTTCCTCTCCTGGGACATCATCTCCGGGAAGAGGTTGCATCTCTTTGACTTGATCATGATCGGGAGATCGCCTATCTTCACCTTCTCCGGCTCCCTGTCCATGCCGTTCTCGATTATCGTGAACTCAAGGGATATGGGGGCCGAATAGGTGAGGTCCCTGAGCCTTGCCTCCAATGGGGTGTGCTCGTGGGTTGCTCCATTTGCCTCCTTGACGATGGGGTTGCCGACCGTTATCCTTCCCAGCTTGACATCTATGCTCTCCTCATCGAGCTTGTCAACGTCCAGGCGGATAAGCCCACGCTCGTTGTCGACCTCTCCTATTCTGATCGAATCGATTATCCTCTGCATCCTGGACTTGGGATTATCATGGGTAGGCAGAAAATCGTTGAACGACGCTAGCTGATGGTTGATTATGTTCCTGCTCCTGAAAAAGGCCTCTACAATATCTTTCAAAGTACCACCCCTGCTGAAAGCGAAAACTGTTTTATCTGTGCTCTATGTATCATTGTCCAAACCACCTCTGATCAATATATCGGCTTGTCCTCTATCACGAGTCGATAATAGTGGTAGACTCCTGCGGTCGGGCTTTCCCGGTCGATCCGTATCACATCGCCCAATTGGATCTGCTCCTTTCCCTCCTTCTTGTGCTGTTGTGACAGTGCCTTGACGCACGGGTCAATGATCAACATCTTGGGAAGCTGGGTCTTGATTATCTTGAACTTTTCCAGTATGGCTGCAGTCTCCTCCTCTGTCGCCAGGGAGTGGCGCGGCACCATATGGTTCTCAAACACATTGAATCTCGGCATCTGGGGGACCTCCGGGCATATCTTCTGGTAGTGGGGATTTCGCCAGATACGAGAACAAATTAGCGGGTCCGAGGGGATTCGAACCCCCGACCGTCCGGTTAAAAGCCGGACGCTCTTTCTAGGGAAGGCGGCAGCTAATTTCCCACCGATCGTTCCTACCTAGCTAAGCTACGGACCCAAAATTTATCATTCCCACTACCTGACAAGTCCAGAACGAACCGCACATAAGCGATTTTATATTTAATAGTTTCGATATTTTTTGCCTCGATCCCACCCTATGGTGGAATTGGCAGTACCCCGATCTGCGATGACCCTTCCCATTGATACATCCCACCTCACATTGGCAAAAGTGTTATTAATGTTCTTTTGCATGTAAGTGTGTTCCCATATCTGACATATCCGAGGATTGAATGGAGAGGGTGTTATCTCTTCATTTAGGTTCTGGAAACGTTGTTCCTGTGGTTTTTTCGTTTATATATATCCGTCGAATTCTATCGAGATCCCATCGATCCCAACCCCCCTCCCCTCCGTCACGATACCGACGATCCTTCCTCCTGCTGGCCTCAATATCTCGATTGCTTTTTCAGCATGTTCGGCTTCGACCACAATGGAAAAACCCATGCCCATGTTGAACGTCTGGTACATCTCCAGGTCGGCCACCGACCCCAGTACCTGAAGCATCTTGAACACCGGGGAGACATCAAGCGGCTCCCTGATACGGTAGCCCCAGCCTTCGTTCATTCGAGGGAGGTTCCTGAGACCCCCACCAGTTATGTGTGCCATTCCGTGGATCGATCCACGGGGGCAACCTGAAAGCATCTCCATGATAGATCTCACGTAGATCGCCGTTGGCTCCAGAAGTATTTCCCCCACGATCAGCTCCGGGTTATCCCCAGCCCACGACTCGAACTCCGCCCTGGAGGCGGAGAACCGGTTCCCACCCTTCCAGGCATCCGTACCCAAGATCTCCGAGAGGGTCGACGTCAATGGGATGCCGCTATCCTCAAGGACCCTCCTGACCAGCGAGAAGCCGTTGGAATGTACGCCCGTTGAAGGAAGGCCAATGATAAGATCACCTTCTGTTACGTTCTCTCCTGTGATCACGTCGTCCTTACCGACGGATCCAAGGCACGTTCCCGCCAGGTCCAGCCCGTTCACGATCTCCGGAAGGGTTGCGGTCTCCCCTCCGATTATCGTCAGGTTCGACTGTCTGGCGCCCTCGTTCAACCCGACCCCGATCTGTCCCAGTAGCTCCGGCGAGGGGCTCTCGGTCGCTATGTAATCCACAAATGCCAACGGCTCGGCACCGATGCATATCATGTCGTTGACGTTCATTGCCATGCAGTCGATCCCCACCGTATCCCATCTGTTCAGGCTCTCGGCGATCATCATCTTTGTCCCCACCCCATCAGTGCACATGGACAGGTATCTGTCGCCGATATCTATCAAACCGGTGAAATGTCCACCAATATCCACATGTCCCCCGAAGCCTTCCCTCCGGAACGAGAGAGCCGATACCAGCGATCTGATGGAATCTCCCTCTTTCATTATGTCCACGCCGGATCGTGCATAGGTCATGCCCTCCTCATCGATACCCTTCATTTACATCACTCACCTTGTAAGTACGATACATCCTTTCTCGGTAACATAGACGGTATGTTCGGTCTGGGCCACCATCCCCGCGGATATCTCCCTGAGGATGGGAAATGAATATATTGCCTGGGCCCTTAAAAGCCCGTTGGTGATCTTCTCACCTTTATTGAACTTCGATGATATGGACCTCTCAGAGAAGGGAAGATGTGGATATTCCTCCATTATCATCTGCAGCGCGCTGTTCTGGCTGTCCTTGAGATACTCCTTCTCCCTCACGAACTTGTATATGTTGGACCTCTTCCCGTTCACCACCTCACCCACGCCCGTGGTGGCGAACGGTTCGATGGCAACGATGATACCCGCAGGAACGACGTCCGTACCCCTGTCGTCATAGCTGGGGACCGAAAGTCCAGCGTGGAGCCTGTATCTCTCAATGCTGTGACCTGTCAGGTTTATGATCGGCCTGAACCCCATTGAGTTCATGGTCCTCTCAACTATGGAGCCTATCCTGGAGAGCTTGATCCCACCTCTGATCACCTCTATCGCCGCATCCAGCGACCGCTTCGATGCGTCGATGAGCGATGAGTACGTATTCGTCCCCACCTCCACCGTCCTGGCAGTATCCCCGATACATCCGTCGATATGGACGCCCACATCTATCTTGACCAAGTCTCCCTGTGAGAACCTCAACCTGTCATTCGCCTTTGGCGTATAGTGAGCCGCGATATCGTTCACCGCGATATTCACCGGAAAGGCCACCATGCCGCCGCTATCCCCGATGAACTCCTCCACCCCTTCAGCCACGTCCAGGTACGGCGTATCCTCCTCCACCATCCTTACGCCCAGATCGCGGGCTCGTCCTGCGATCTCGCCGGCCCGCTTCCAGTTGGACAGCTCCCGATCATCCATCGGTATCCCCCATAAGTTCATCAATATTTATCTTTCCCTTCCTCAGCACCATCGGCTCCCCCGAGGTGAGGTCTATTATCGTGGAGGGTAGGTCCGAGACGTGATGGTCATCCTCCACCAAAAGTATGTTCGATATCTCAAGAAGAGCTCTCATGTCATCCGACCTGAGCAGGGGTTTGGACCCGTGGCGGTTCACACTTGTGAGCGCAACGGGGCCAAATGATCCGCAAAGTGGAACAAAGATCGGATGGTCCACCACCCTAACGGCGACAGTTCCCCTCCTTGTGACGATATCGGAAAACCCCGGTTTCGCCACAAGGATGAATGTGACCGGCCCGGGGAGTACCCTCTTGATGAGGCTCATCTGCCCTCCGTTCACCTCTGTGATCCTCGCGATCATATCGATGGAGCCCACTGCGATGGGGAGGGTGACATCACGGGGGCGTCCCTTCAGCTCCAGTATCCTTTCAAGGGCCCTCTCATCGGATATCGGGGCCGCCAGGCCGTAAAGTGTGTCCGTCGGTAGGATGACCGGCATGCTCTCGGCAAATGCATCCCTGACAAGGGATAGGGTCATATCGGGCCGTTCACCGTTCCAGGAGATCATCATCAGCTGTCCCGGGTGATAATATCCCCAATATATATTTGAACCCCACCCCTTACTTCCGGTCTATGAAGAGCAGGATATCACCATCTTTCAGCCTGGTCTCCTTGAGGTCGGTCATCGACAACACCACATCCTTCCTCACCACGCCCAACAGCTGGAGATCGGTGATCCTTGAGATCCTCTTTCCCACCTCATCCTGTTCCACCGCCCTCTGATTGACGAATAACCCCGCCCTGGCGGTCATGATATCCTCAAGGAAATGCACCGCCTCGGGTTGGGAAAGCGCCGTTGCCATCAGCGATCCGCTGTTCACTGCCGGCGTGATGATCACCTCCACCCCACTTTTCTTGAGCAGTTTGGTATTCTCCAACTCGGTGACCTGGGATATCACCCGGAGGTCGGGATTGAGGTACTTCGCCGTTAGCACGATAAGGACGTTGGTATCATCCCTCCCATCGGTCAGTATCATACTTGAGGCCCTGGTGATCTCGGCGCTGCGGAGGACATCCTCCCTGCTGGGATCACCCTTCAAGGAGATAAAACCCCCATCGGCCGCAGACTGCGCCGCCTCGTCATCATTCGTGATGATCAATATCCTCTTCTTCTTCCAATCCTTCGCGATCAGCTCCTCGACCACGGTCCTTCCAGTGGTCGAGTAGCCGCAGACGATAACGTGGCCGGAGAGGCCCTTTTGCACGCTCTTCATGAGAATCGCTTCCTTGTATCTGTCGAACACCAGCTGATAGGCAGTGCCCACCAGAATGATCCATACCATCGCCCTGCCCAGGGTCAGGAATATCGTGTCGAACACCTTTGCCTCGTGGCTAACGGGGACGATGTCGCCGTAACCCGTGGTGGTGATGGATATAACCGTGAAATATACCGAATCGGCCAACGTCAGGTTTCCCCTCCCCTCGTCGCCGTTGTAAACGTACTGGTCCTCACCCGAACTATTGTCCCTTAAATACACAACAAGCGAGATGAGAAGGACGATGGTGAGTATCGCTCCAAGCCTGATCATAATGGTCCTTATGTCGGCCTTTCTCGTTCCGTATTTGAACGTCCCGCTCTCTCTGACCCTTTCCGATCTTCCCAGGTCCAACTCCCCCTTCAGGTTTTCAAGGCTACCAAGCCCTACGGGCTCCACTATACGGCTGGGGCCATTTATGGTTATTGGACCTTACAGCCTAACTTTGACTTTTGAGT
>JAGLEG010000259.1 GCA_023145185.1 Thermoplasmata archaeon | reverse complement strand
GCCTCCGCAACCTTTATCGTGGGTGCCCTGTAGACCCCCGCCGTTATCACGGACTCGTACACTTTTGCGATCTCCTCGGTAGACTCCTCATCCATTCCCGCAACTATCTTCAAGATCTTCTCCACGGTGTGGACGGTATCTCCGGGATTGCTCCGCTCCGGAGAGTATCCTATCTTGAAATCCACGCCCACCTTCAATCCGGAGTTCTTCTCTAGTAACGGGGAGCAAATATCTTCCGTGACGCCGGGGAATACTGTCGATTCATAGACGACTATCGCTCCCTTTCGGATGTTCCTTCCCACAATCTCCGAGGAGGACCTGAGGGCTCCAAGGTCAGGCAGGTTGTTCTTATTGATGGGGGTGGGTACGGCAACTATGAAGAAATCACATTCCTTCAGGTCCTCCTCGTTGCAGGAGAACCTTATCTTCGACCTCTTCAGCTCCTCATCCCCAATCTCATTGGTCACGTCATTTCCGTTCCTGTAGCACTCGATCTTCTCCGCCGAGATATCGAATCCAAGGACGTCGAATTTACGGGAAAAGGAATTTGCCAGAGGGAGGCCCACATATCCAAGACCTATCACACCGATTCTTCTCATAATATCACCCCTAATATGCAACTGTTTAAAATAGGTTTTATAATATTATCACCCCTGGACTGGTTAACATCTGCCTTCAAGGGGTAAAATGTGACGAAGTTTAACCAGCAACTGGAGGAAGTTCCGAGATGGATCTATCATTGAAGGTGTTCTTTGTCATTTGCGTACTGTTCCTGTTGCTGGTAGCATCCGGGTTCCTTCTTCGGATGATATACCAGAAGCATCTGGGACAGAATGATGAGGGGCCGATCCTTGTGGACGCCCCTCCAGGCAATGGGACGAAGGTCCTGTTTCTTCATCATAGCACGGGGAACGTCATCTGGAATGCAGGGGTCAGAGAATGGTTCGAGGACCACAACCAGAGGAATGGAACGGATATCGGCCTGGTCGAGCAGAGCTTCCCGAAACGATCTTCCTACGGATGGCACAACTATCCCTACGATTACTGGAAGATATGGGTGTCCAATGGAGGTGAGGAGCCTTACATGAGGGAGCCCACCCTTGAGATGATATCCAAGCAGTATGATGTCGTCGTCTGGAAACACTGTTTCCCTGTGAGCAAGGTTCAGGCTGATACCGGGGAAGGGGTCGCAAATTCTGAAAAAAGGACACTTGAGAACTACAAGCTTCAGTACAATGGACTTATGGAGAAGATGCTCCAGTTTCCCAATGTGAAATTTCTGGTCTGGACCGGAGCCGCACTCGTAGAGGATGCCACGACACCCGAAGAAGCGGAGAGGGCCAGCGATTTTTTCTCATGGGTCAAGGATGATTGGGACCGGAAAGGGGATAACATCTATATCTGGGACTTTCACGAACTTGAGACGGCGGGAGGCCTATACTTGAGGGAGGAATATTCCAGGGGGGGAGGTGACTCCCATCCGAACGATCAGATTGCAGAGGAGGTAATGCCCTACCTCTGCCAGAGGATACTGGATGTCGTGGAGGACAGGGCTGACCTGACCTCTCTAACCGGTAGATCGGACACGTGAAAGGTCCCTATTTCTCTCTTATGGATTTCTTGATCCTCTGGATGTGGCCGCGGCCCATACCCTTGACCTCGCAGCCAAGCTCGAAGTATCTGCGTATCTGGTCGGCGTCGAGTATGCAGAAACAGTCAATGAGCGCAAATGGCTGTCCAACGGCCTTGAACACCCTGTCCGGATCGAGGTCCATGTAATCGGAGTGTATCACCGCCAGGATGATCGCGTCAGCATCCTTGAGGGTACTCCAGAGGTCGTTGCTCACCCGCAGGTCCTTCAGTTTATCCTGCCTGTGGAAGAACCTGGAATTGCTGTTATCCGGATGCGGATAGGTTTCCTGGCTCTCCAGCTCCCACCAGTG
>JAGLEG010000258.1 GCA_023145185.1 Thermoplasmata archaeon | reverse complement strand
ATGTTGGGAGAAGCCTAACTTTAACACTCACATGTACTCATATGTCAAAGTTAGGCTGCATGTAATCGACGACCATCTCGATGATCTTTTTAATGTTCTCACTGCAGTTCTTGAAGAGTATGTGGTCCAGAACCTCGGACCCGTACTTTCTAATAGGGTCGCTGATCAGTGCATGGATGAACCCTTGAGTGACGGATCCCACCCCTTCGAAATCGAGAACGATATCCTCTCCCGATCCCAGGAGGGGCATGATCTCCTCTATTCTGAGGTCCCTTGCCCTGTCCTTGTTCTCGCCAAAGCTGCCGATCAGCGGCAACATCTGTACTTCCTTCATATGAATCTCGGCCTCCTGTATCTGTAAACACACGCTCATTTCCCATGCAATCCCCATTTTATGTCGGATCCAACAGCTTCCCTTGTCTGATTATAGCGTTTCCTCTCTATGAGTGCACGGATCGCATCCCTGACTGCTTCAGATCTGCTTGAATACCAACCCTCAGTGGTCTATCTCAAGGTCCACATAGGCATAATAGCCACAATGGCATCAGATGGATCTTGCGTCCTGATATGGTCCAGGTGTCATAGGTGTTTTCGGTGATCAGAAACAGTTTTTTATTCTCTGGTGCCCTCAACAGTCCTCTTACATCGGAGTGTTCTGGCCTGTTGACATATTTTATCTCGAAGGCAAGATCTGCAAATGTTATGTCGATCTCCGGGTCTGTCATATGGCCTATCTCCCCTGTCAGGCGTTTAAGGTGGTTGAAGGCGATGGTCTCCGCTTTCAAACCCCTCTTGGTTCCATAGATCCTGTTGAAGGAATGATCGGCGACATACATCTTCGGCATCTTTCTGGTCCTTGAACTGTGGCTGCCAATTTGAGGTGTGCTTTTTTCAATGAGGTACGAATCCTGGAGGTACTGCGCATATTCCCGAACCGTCCTGTACTGCGAGTCAAGATCGTTCGAGAGATTGGCCCAGTTGATCCTTTGCCCGGTGTTGATGGCAACGGACCTGAAGATCCCCTGGAGCACATCCACCCGTTTGATCGGAAACATCTCCACGATATCACGAAAGAAAGTAAGGTCCAGGTTCTGTTTTAGCTGTTCCAGGGGATATGTATTCGAAAGAAGAGGTTCGGGAAGCCCCCCCCGCTCGAAATATTCCTCGAAGGCGATCTTGATCTCGATCTGGTTCAATGGAAGAGTGATATCGGAAGTGGAAAGTTGAAAATCATCCTCGATCTTTATCCGTTTGTACCCTAGATACTCACGGAATGAGAAGGGATCGAGACGATATATCATTATTCTTCCAACAAGGCTCTCACCGGCCCCCTTGGTGATATTCATTGAGGAGCTGCCGCTTACCACCATCCTCAGATCATACTCCCTGTCATGAACGGATTTCAGATACGCTCCCCAGGAGCTTACCATCTGGATCTCATCAAAGAAGATGAACACCCTTTTTTCCAATTTCTGTAGAGGTCTTCGAACGATCATCTCCTCGTAGTATTGAATGATGGTTCCGGGGTTGATCTCTTTTGATCCGGTGGTGGCCAGATCGAATGAGAAATAGAGTATGTTCCTGCTGTCTATCCTCTCCTCTTCCAGCAGATATCGGATGATAGATCTCAGCAGTGTGGTCTTTCCGGCTCTTCTGAGTCCCAGAACCGCCTGTATCTCCTTTCTTTCCCCTAGCCCCGACAATAATCTGGCGGATATATCCCTTTCAACTATATTCGATCCCATCTGGATGTTTCCCGACTCCCACCATGGGTTCTGTCTGTACATCTCCGTGAGGATCTCCTGCTTGTCCATGTGAGGTACTATGTTGTAAGAGAATATATATTTTGCTATTTGTTGTTGTTACAACATTAAATCTGTGCGGTATGGTGTATAAAGAACACTATATTTTAAGTTCATAATAATTATAACGTTAATAATCTGTTGCGTTTCAGGCTATAAATTCCGTAACATCAGACAGCTGGACCTGTTAGCCAGGACCACAACGGGACGATCCGTATCCTTTTTCCTTCAATCTCCATATTACGTTCTATCTCCCAGTTGATCAGCAATAGAACAATATTGTTTCTTGTTATTCCGGAAAGATTATTGATTTATTTCTTGTATCCCAACATTGACAGGCTAAGATCATATTCGATCTGTCAAAGTTGGGATACAATTCAGCCGATATGAGCTAACATCGAGGTGCTCCAGACCGCCCTGACGGTGTTATCGTGAGGGTGTCATATCTCACGTGGGGAGCTGAAGAGGTCATTAATAAATGATCTTTTTTTCAATAAGGATATTACTGTACTCTTTTTCACTTAATGGGCAATCGATCAATTCAAGTAGTTCAGAATTTGATATTCGCAACTGGCCTGCCATTTTGCTCAATAAGGAGTTGCCGTATTCGCTTGTACCGTGACTTATCTTTGTCCTGATAGAAGATTTCTTACCGTTGAAGTAGAAGACATACCAGAAATGATCATTTGTTGATTCCTTGAAGCCTTTTTTTTTCAGAGAACCTTTGATGGCCCTGGTCTTTCTTGTGGCCATATTAGCTCTCCGGAATCATGGTCTGAAGATATCGTTTTAACTGCAGCGCGTCCTTTGTCAGCTCATTATCGGGCGTATTAATATATTCGTTGAAGATAAATGCGAATTCATCTTCAGCTTCTTTCAAGCAATTTTGGTAATCTTTGTGTTGAGAATGAATAGAGAGCTTATCATTTGTCATTATCCATTGATCCTCATGATAATCGAGTGTAAGAAATAGGGGATTTTTCAACTTCATATCAAATTCTTCAGAGACTATGCGATGTCTTTTTATGGTATTCGCCTCCCTGATATCTTTGATCTTTTCAAGAACTTCTATGGTGTCATCCTCCTTCAGCGTTGCAGTACCTGTAATTTGAATAGGCTTGCCTTTTTTCAAGTGTTCTATCAGATCGTCTTTCCAATCTCTGGAGTACTTGATCTTGATCTTACCCTCTGGAGATGTTAGTTCGATCTTTTTAGGTCCTTGGGTCACTCTCATCTGTGAAAGTACTCCGACCAATTCAATATCTTCATTCTTTGTTCTTTTCAGGATCTCCTTTACCATTGTCTTCTTTTCATATCCAAGAGTGATCTCTTCTACACCTCGCGTTTGGATGATCAAGTTGACACCCTCTCCCCGGCCAGGTATCAATGAATTAAGGTCCTTTGTCAATCTATTTCTGTAACGGCTGATATCAATCCTTTTGTGGAACTCTTTTGAAAATTCATCGGGATCCTCGATCCCCACAGAATTGAGAAGATCTGAAGAAAGTTTGATGGATTCAATTCCCAAGGTATCACCATATAACACCGTCTGATCATCTTCGAGAATAAGGCTTTGGTCAAATGATGATATTTTTGCTCCTTTCATAAGTAATCTACATTTTTTTTGAATATCCTTTGGAGTTTTACCCCGGGTTCTAAAGGGTTTTTCTGAGAGGTATTCACCACAGTGATTTACCAGATTCTGCAACCTGATCAGGTAATTGCCGATTATATCTACAGGGATATGCCTCTCTCCCCCCTTACTCCTTTTCTGGAGTTTCAAGCGTATCTCCGAAGGTTCCAAGTAGTAACCACATCCACTCTGGTCGATAGGGTATCATAAGGGGAGTTATAATAAATTTGTTTATCCACATGACCGTATTGTTATTATCCCAACTTTGACAGATCAAATAGGATCCCAGCCTGTCAACGTTGGGAGAGGCCTAACTTTGACACATAATTATACTCATATGTCAAAGTTAGGTTTTAAGTGTAGATTTGAAGCTG
>JAGLEG010000257.1 GCA_023145185.1 Thermoplasmata archaeon | reverse complement strand
TACCGAAAGATTGGGACTTTAGGGAGATAACTGTTCATTTGAGGGAAAATATTATATTATCGTTGGATGGATTGATGCATGAAGTGAACCGATGGTTAGGAAAAAAAAACCCGTAGAAGAGAAGGCTCTCGACGATGAGCCGAATGACCGGATAGGTCTGGGAGATCCGTCGATCGATATCGCTGAGAACGTATCGTCAGGGGATGGGTTCTCGGAGGAGGAGATCCAGAGGATACTTTGGAACGACAGCGATAATCCCTGGAAAAAAGAAGCCGTTGAGACCCAACAGGAGAAGGACCAGCTGGAAGGCGAGGTCCTGCGCCTCCAGAACAAGATCATGTTCCTCAATGGTGAGCTGAACAAGCTCAAGTCCCCACCGATGATCGTCGGAACCATCATAGATCACTTCAAGGATGACATGATGATCATCTCAACATCGGGAGGACCATCGTTCGTGGTGAGGTTCTCTTCCGCACTTGACAGGGATGACCTGCAGGTGGGGACCCAGGTATCCCTGAACAAGGACAGCATGAGCATTATTGGAACACTACCGTCGTCCAGGGACCCCCTCGTGGGGGCCTCCGAGATACTTGAAAGACCCGACGTCAGCTTCAAGGACGTTGGGGGACTCCAGAAGCAGATCAACGAGCTCAAAGAGGTTGTGGAACTTCCCCTGCTGAGGCCGGACCTTTTCAAGGGTGTGGGCATAGAACCACCCAAGGGCGTGCTTCTCATCGGACCTCCTGGATGTGGAAAGACCCTTCTTGCAAAGGCGGTAGCAAATTCCACCGAGGCGACCTTCCTTCGGATGGTGGGATCCGAACTGGTCCAGAAATACATAGGAGAGGGAAGCCGAATGGTGAGGGAGCTCTTCCAGCTCGCCAAGGATCGCAGTCCATCGATCCTCTTCCTGGATGAGTTAGATTCCGTGGCGGGAAGGCGGACGGAGTCAACCACTTCTGCTGACAGGGAGGTTCACAGGACCCTGATACAGCTTCTTTCCGAGCTTGATGGCTTCGATCCCCTCTCAAATGTCAGCATCATAGCGGCCACGAACAGGCCGGACATACTTGACCCGGCGATCCTCAGACCAGGGCGCATCGACAGGGTCATAGACATACCCCTCCCCGACCAGGGGTCCAGAATGGAGATATTCAGGGTTCATACCATGTATATGAACATCGACACTGACGTGGACCTGGAGGAAATATCCAGAGGGATCGACGGGTTCAACGGGTCCCAGATAAAGGCGGTGTGCACGGAGGCGGGTATGTTCGCCATCCGGGACGAGAGAAAAAAGGTCACCACTTCTGACATGAAGGCGGCGGTACGGAAGATACGCGACAGCGGTGCCGAGGGCGGATTGATCAGGCTCAACGGCAGCAGCACCGGAAAGAGCAAACATCCCATGTTCGTCTAATGGATCTCCGACCCGGGGGGCACCATCCGATCCAGGGTGAGGAGGGATACGACCCCATCCTTTTCAGCTGCAAGAAGCATTCCCTGGGATTCTACACCCCTCATCCTGGCAGGTTTCAGATTGGACACCACGATAATGTGTTTTCCCATCATATCCTCCTTTTTGTAGTACTCCTTCAACCCGGCGACCAGTGTCCTGGGAGCCTCCTCGCCCAGGTCCACCGATAGTACGTAGAGCCTGTCAGCCTTGGGGTGGTCGTTCACCTCAAGTATCTTTCCCACCTTCAGCCGGTTCCTCATGAACTCATCGAATGTGACTATCCCTTCCTCGTTCTCCAACGTCATCTTCTCACCTTCTCCTTTGATGTCCTTATTTTTCTCATTGTTCTCACCAGCGGTGGACTCCTCCTCTGGCAGCTCCAATTTGGTGAACAGCGGTTCCGGCATGGCAAGTTTATGTCCCTCGGGAAAAGGTTCCAACCCCTCGGTCCACAGCCCAGGCGTATCAATGCCGGTCATCTCGCACCACCTGGCAGTGGCGTGCGGTATGTAAGGATGGAAACCATAGACCACCGTCTTCGCCACCTGAAGTGCAACTGACAGGATCGTTCCACATCTATCCCTGTCCTCTTTTATCACCTTCCACGGAGCCGAGTTGTTGAAGTACCTGTTCGCATCGTTGACCAGGGACATCAGAATGCTCGAACCCTCCTTCAGGTGGACCAGTTCCATGGCATCCATGGCCTGCGTGTACCTCTCCTTCGTCAGGTCTATTATCTTGCGGTCCTCCTCCGAAAGGGGACCCCTTGCGGGAACCTCACCGTAGTTCCTGGAGATGAACGTCACCACCCTGTGGAGGTAGTTACCGAAGGCCCCAAGGAGCTCGGTATTGTTCTTCTGAACGAACTCCTTCAGGTCAAAATTGGAATCCCTGCTCTCGGGCATGTTCACGGAGAGATAGAACCTCAAGGCATCGACTGGATGGTCCTGGAGGAAGCCGTTCACCGTGACCCCGTGGCCCCTGGATTTTGAGAACTGTTCCCCATCCCACTGAAGGTATTCGTTGGATGGGATGTCGTAAGGGAGGTCAAGTCCTCCGTATCCTATCAAAATGGCCGGCCAGATTATAGTGTGAAAAGGGATGTTATCCTTTGCAAGGAAGTAGTAATGTCTGCACGCCTCATCCTTCCAGTAATCCTCCCACAGGTCGGGTTGCCCCTTCTTTTGTGAATATTCCCTGGAGGCCGAAAGGTACCCACATACCGCCTCGAACCAAACGTAGATCCTCTTGTCCTCATATCCCTCCAGGGGGATTGGCACCCCCCAGTTCAGGTCCCTGGTGATGGCCCGGTCCCGCAGACCTTCCCGGATGAAGTTCTCGGTATTGTTCCTCGTGTTGGGCCGCCATCTATCCCTGTTCTCCTCGATGAACTGTTTGATCTTCCCTTCCAGCTTTGTCAAAAGAAGATAAAAATGTTCCGTTTCCCTGAACTCCGGAGCTGTTGCACATATCTTGCATCTGGGCGATATAAGGTCCTTTGGGTCGAGGATCTGTCCACAGCCATCGCATTGATCCCCCCTGGCCCCATCACTTTTACAGTGCGGACATATCCCCTCGACGTACCGGTCGGGTTTGAAACTTCTGCAGGTGGGGCAGTATGGTGCCTCCTCCGTCCTGCTATCGATCAAACCATTCTCCATCAGGTGGTTGAATATTTCCTGAACGACCTTGAAATGGTTCTCCGTGTGGGTGCTGGTGTAGATGTCGTAGGATATATCCAGAAGCTCAATGGAGCGAAGAATTGAAGCGTGGTTCCTGTTTGCCACCTCTTCGGGGGTCAACCCATTCTTATCTGCGGTGACCGTGATCGGTGTACCGTGCATATCAGAACCTGAGACGAACAGGGTGTCGTATCCACGCATACGGGAATATCTCGCGAAGATGTCCGCTGGCAGGAGGCATCCAGCCAGGTGTCCAAGATGTATCTCCCCATTAGCGTAGGGCCAGGCGGCCCCAATGAATATCTTGCGCCTGTCTGCCATGGGGGGGTAAATTGGTTGCCCATATATGAATTATGAGGGGGATTCCCTCATATGGCCTTGAGGTAACCCAGAACGGGCTCGTATATCATGCCCTTGTCCAGCAGATTGGAGACCACCTCCTCGATGATATCCCTGGACAAACGCTTCTTCTCCACGTATTTGATCACATCGTCCCACCTGGCGCCCTGACCTCCATCCAGCTCGCCGATCATGGACAGGACCTTCTCCTCGTACTCCTCGTTCTGGTCCTCCTGATCCTTATCATCATCGGGTTGGACCGGCCTGTTCTCCATCGCCTTCATGAAGTAGGTGGGATCGACGGATAGAAGGGCCTTCTTGATCAACGTGGATGAAAGAGGACCCAACTCCTCGCCGCCCCGGGGTTCCTCCACCTTGATATCTCCCATCCCATCAAGAGGTATCGGCTGTCCCCCTTCCAGTTTCCACCTTCTGAGCAAGGCATCCCTGGAGGCCATGAGGATCCAGAGGTCCCTCTCCTCCCTGGTGCAGATCGATATGCTCTCCGGGTTTATCGACAGGATCTCATCCCCCTTCTTCGACCTGAAGCTCTTGACCTTTCCGATCACAGATACAAAGGAGGGAAAGGCCATCTTTGCCAGTTCCTTCAACAGGTTGGGATTGTATCTTCCCACGGTAAATGAGAGGCCTGATGTGGAGTCCGCCATCCTCACCTTCAACAGAGGTGAATCCTCCGAACCTATGTTCTCACACTCCATGAGCACGCCGGTGACGACGACGCGGTAGACCCTTGCTCCAGTTGGTGTAAGGAAATAACTCCTTCTCGTCCCACCCTCCACGTCAACCTCATCTATGGAGGCCGAAAGAAGGTCTTTGATCAGCATGGGATGTGCTGGCTCCCTTCTCATCAGAGTACCACCCCCATGAGGGAGGAGATCTCCTCCATAAGCCGTTCTCTGTCCCACCCCGGGATCAGTTCCTGTATGAATATCGTGAGCCCATAATCATCCTGAACGGGATCCCCCAGCAGAGTGAACGGCTTGCCGATCAGTTTCTCCTTCAGGGCCTCCTCGACCAGCTCCGGGTCCATGGTCTCCTTGACCTCACTTGTTATCGTGTCCAGGTCCTGCCCCAGGAGAGATTCCACAGCCCACCGGTCCCCCCTCATCATTGCGGTTCCCGTACCATCGTCAAAGATAGCCCTCATAGAAAGGTCAGGTATGCCCTCCACCCTTCCGTGAACGGTGCATTGGCCTTTGACCGTCCTGCGGCCGCATTCAGGGCATTTCATAAAGAGGCCGGAGCCAGGCCTCAGGTCAACGATCGTCCCCCGAACCTCCACCGGTCCGGACATACCACTTTCCATGAGTGTGTAAAGCCTCGCAGGGCGGGGTTTCACGAGGTCGGCAAGCGGTGGAAGAACATCAGAGGGCAGCTCCCGGATCACGCACCCCGCATCGAAGTTCAACCGGTTCGAGCCCCGATATGATCGGAGGTAGCCACCGATCAACCTCACGCATGAATCCCTCTCAAGCTTCATCGGCCCCCAGCAGGTGAAATCTATCCTCCCGCTCCTGTCGGCGAGAACCCCGTGAAGGACCTCCTTCTCCACCCCCTTGACGTTCACCTTGGAGGAGCTCAGGTCCACGATCCTCCCCTGGACATCTATGTTCACCGAGCCCTCCTCAAGCTCTGATATCGACTGTGGGACGCCATCCTCCACAGGCGGGATCAGGCCTTCCATGGATCCCAGAGGAGAGAGGAACGAGTACCTGTTTATCACTATCTCGAGCTTCTCCCGGTATTCTCTAACCGAGACATTCTGAGCTACCAGCGCCTCTCCCGGCTGAAAGTCAAAATCCACCCAGCAGGAGAAGGATACCGACGTTCTGGAATCACCCAGCATCCCGAAGAAATAGGAGCTCTCACCATCCTGCCTCAGGGCGGAATGAACGCTTATCACCCTGGCCTTTACGGAGACGCCCCTCATGCCCGGGACAAGCTCGCTAAGAAAATCCACGGAATTGGTCCTTACAGGAGGAGGTCTACCGTAAGCAGAGTAGACGGCTCTGGCAGCCTCCTCCAGCGGGATAGAAAGGTCCTTCGCCATCCGATGTATCTCCTCCTTCATCTTCTCTTGATCATCGCCTGTTACATCCATATGTGTCCCTTCTGTTTCCTCATCGGACACGCTCTGTTTATTATTCAGCAATATCATGCCTCGGTACTCTATCCGGGTCCGTAAATATATAAGGTGGAGGAGATGGGACGGGAGTGAAAGTACCGAAAGATATTCCCAGGTGCCGTTCGATCTGGTAAGGGCCTATCCCGCACTGCTCTGAGATAATAAATTGCACCGCTGCCAGGGCCATAAATCATTATCTATATCTATGAAGAAGTGGATACGGATAAAGCCGTGGGATTCAGGTGAGCTTTACATGAAAAAAACGAAGGCACTGGGAAGGGGACTTGGTGCGCTGATAGGACGTAAGAACCTGGAGGACCCGGACGATTCGGCCCAGAAACAGGCGATGTCAAAGGAGTTCTACGGTTCTCTATTAAAGAAATATGTTCAGGGTGGAAGGAAGGATAAGACCCTGGAAGGACTGATGTCAGATGTCAGGGTCCACCTCAATATCAGTGAAGAGGAGCATCAACACCTTATCCAGACACTCGAAAAGAGAGAGAAAAGCGCCCCCGTGGAACGATCAGACGAGGTTTGGAATGAGCTGCAGCAGGAGATGAAGGGTGAGCTCTCGCAATTGTTCAACGAATTCAGGGAGAGTGAGGAAAAAATGGAAAAAAAGAAGGATCACGACATATCCTCCAAGGAACCAATAGCCTTGCCCGAGCGGTCGATAAATGTCGTTAAGGGATCTGGGGAAGGTACGATCGAGGCGCCACCCCCAAAGGACATGGAACAGACTCCTCCGGAAGAACAAGCTGAAGATTGGGAAAAAGATCTTTTCGATTACGATAACATTGAAGAAAAAGATGAGGCAAGGTCTGAACCGATCCAGTTGGGAGGGGAAGCGGAGGATCTGGATAACGTCCCGGAGGCCGAAGTTCTCGAAGAGGTCGGATCGGTTGACGAGGATGACGACGAATCCGGAGATTCGTCT
>JAGLEG010000256.1 GCA_023145185.1 Thermoplasmata archaeon | reverse complement strand
GTTCTGCCTTTTTGGCCTTTGGCTCCGCCTTCTTCTTGGGGGCCTTTTTGGGTTTTTCCTCTACCTTCTTATCCTCGGCAGCGGGTTTCTCTTCCTTGATGATCTCTTCCTTATCAGCCATTTCAAATGCCCCCTCTAACGTATCGGTTTCTCCTTTCTTCCACGAACCATCTCATCCAGGGAGACATCGTTAACCTTGATGACCTTGTAACGAACACCGGGAATATCTCCATAGGACCTTCCCATACGCCCACCTATACCTTCAACCATCACCTCGTCGTGCTCATCAATGAAGTTGATAGCACCATTACCGGGTGCGAATGCGGTGATCTGCCTGCCGTTCTTGATAAGTTGTATCTTGACGCACTTCCTGATGGCGGAGTTGGGCTGTTTAGCTTCAATGCCCACTTTCTCCAGAACGATACCACGGCCCTGTGCTGAGCCCCCAAGAGGGTCGGATCTCTCCCTGAGTTTCAAGACCCTTCTCTTGTAGTATCTATCATTCCATCTGTGCTTTTGAGCGTCCTTGGACAACTTCCTTGCTGTATAAAGTCCCTTAGCCATTTTGGGAACACTTCCTTGAGGATAATTAATGCCCGTTACTAGAAACTGCTATAAATATGTTCCGAGAAAAGGCGATGAAAATCATCGTTTTTCCTCTGTCGCCCACACCATCCACCCGAATACCGAACCCGATAACTGGCTATAGCTTCCTCCTGATGAGGTAGAGGAACAGTCCGATGGAGATGAGTATGGAGATAACAAAAACGCCCAGAACCCATCCTGCCCTTCTCCAGATAGGCTCTTCTGGCTCCGCCTCGCCTATCTCTAGATCGATGGCCAGGTCGTTGTTCGTCTCATCCACCTCCAACCATTCTCCATCCGGATCCACCAGGGCGACTATCCTGTACCTGTGGAGGGGTGAGAGGGGTATGTTCTTGAACTGGACCGAAGCCGTCTCATTGGTCATAAGGAGGTCCACCTTTGAGGTGTATGTGGTTTCCTCATCCGTATCGATATCCCTTAAGGATATGATGACCCCTACATTCTCGGCCACCGTATCCCCTGAATTATGAACGGAGAATTCCACCGTGTACAATCCCGGGTCGATCGTATCATTTCCCGGGTCCAGAGGTCCAATTCCACCTACCGTAAGGTTGGTGAGGGTCAGCTCCACGAAGGAAACGTTGAGGAGGAAATGGAATGAGCTCTTAAGGTCCGGGTCACGATAGGAGGATACGTTCTCGCCGAAGATCCTGATGGTAACATCGTTCCTTCCCACCACGTTGTAGGTCATGGGTATCTGGAATCTGGTTTCCGATGAGCTCAAGGTTGTCAGGTCTTTGGTGATGACCTCAACTCCATTTAACATGATAACGGCACTGAACTGCATATAGCTCTGCAGGCCGAACGATCGGACCGAAAAAGATATTATACCCTCTTCTCCGAGCAGGGGCTGATCGGGTTCGGAGGATATGGAGCCGTTGATCATGTAGAGTCCGGGTGGAACGGGGGCGTCTCCTATGGAGATGATCAACTCCTCCGTCCAGTTTCCGATCAGATCTTCCGTAGTGGAATTTATGCTCAGGTGGAACGCATATCTTCCCTCGGGGATGGGGAACGCAATGGAGAGTTCTATCGATATCACCTCGGTGGACCCGGGGCCTATCACGGCTTGCTCCGGGTGGATCACCTGGATGCCCGGGATGTATTCCAATCCCTCGTGCTGGATGAGAACCGTCTCGTCACCGTTTCCCATATTGGTGATGAACACGTCATATGCGACCATCGTGCCACCGTTCTCTGGAGGATCTTCGATCGATCTGTAGCTTGAGGGTACGGCGAGCTCGATCGAGTGGAGCTGTCTGACCATAAGATCGATGACATGGACCCTCCATATTGGGTCCGGATCGCTCTGCGTTATTTTCAGGAGTATCTCATCGTCCGATGGGAGGGGTGATGTGGAGATCACGAAATATCCTTTTTTCCCGCCAGCCATCGAACCCTCCGGCACCTGTATCGTGCAGTTAAGGCTGGCACTCTCTCCCGCATTCACCATGGTCCTGCCCCTTCCATTCTCACAGTGCAGGCCATCATTGGAGATAAAGGTGTGATCGAAGCGTTCCACCACATTGCCACGGTTGACCAATGTGATGCTGGATCCTAGGGAGGTGCCGGGGTCTACCAACCGGTCAACGATCTCCTCCAGCATAGAATCAGTGGAGTGGACGCCGTTTATCCAGAAGTGCAATCGAACATCCCTCGTAACGCCACCACCCAGCACACGGACATCGAACCAGGCCTCCCCGTTTGGAGAGCCCCTTGGGACCTCCACAGAGATCGCTATCGGTACGACCACCTTCTCCTGGCCGCCGCCGATAACCTCCCGGGGATCTATTGTGACATCCATGTCAATATCGATGAAATCGATGGAATCAAAGCACTCGATACGGATGTTGGTAGCATCCAGTGAAGGTCTCAGGGTCAGGTTCATCAGGAATTCCACGCTGGACCCGGGGTTCACCGATGGATGCTCCTGATCATCTACGTCGATCTCGAAGGGCGTGATATCCACCATTTCCTTGCCTATGATGATGATGTCATCGATCATGAAGCCAGTCTCCTCCAGGCCGGAGGGAATGTACTCTATCCTGATCTGGATGTTCTTGCCCACATACTCACCCAGCTCAATTCCAGGTATGGTGGTGTCCCCGTGATATGATGGGTGGTTTGGTTCGGCCCAGAGGGGCTCCCCCGGTAGATCGGAGGTATTTCCATTCAGGATGACGGTGTGGTTCCAGGGATCGAGGTCCGTGTACTTGTTATCCTTCAGGGTCTTGAAATCATCCTCTCCCACGATGGAGATCTTGTGGAACAGGCCTCCTTTCCCGTTCGGGCCCGATCCATAAATATGGCCCCTGTACTTGTACAGCAGGTATATCTGAGGCCGGCTTGTCCGCCATTCATGCATGTAGGCATCAGGGTTGAATCTGGAGAGGTTGATGGGAGGTGAGGTGAGGGTATAAACGCCGGAAGTAGGGGCCATTCCACTGGTGTCGTTCCCCACGTAGAGGACGTCTGGAGAAGTGTGGATGTCCCCATCCGCCAGGGCGAGGGGGTTCTGGCTTATGTGCCATCCCTGGTCCGCAGGGCCCCCCTGGGTGGAGATGTTCCACCCCTCCAGTGAAGAGCAGTTCCAAGCCTGGGTCCCGACCCACCAGCCATGGTGAAAATTGGTAGATTGTGTCAGTATGTACCTCCCCAATCCATCCGACCACGTATCCGTTATCGGCAGGATGTCCCCTGGCACGTAGCAGGAGAGGTTGATTGCATAGGACCCAGCGAATTGGGGCGTCCATTCAAATTGGATCTCCTCCGATAGGATCCCGTCACCTCCCTTTATATCCACCATCCTGAAGTCCTTGTGCATTATCTGGCCCTTGTCAGGTTGTGGCCCATCGTACCAGTATATCGTCAGGTTGACCTCTATCTCCCTGAAAGGGATGTCCATCTGGTTACGGAGCTTTGTGACGATGGTGCTCGACCTTCCAATTATGCCCACATTGAGCGATTCCCATTGGGATATGCCCCCGGAGAGGACAAATGTCGATCCCTCGTCTATCTGAACACGTTTGTAATATTGGTCCCGTGTTGCAGGGTCCTGGGGATCCACCCCATGGGCCGGGAGCGAGGCGAGAAGCAGAAGCGGGATCAGTAGCAATGGGAGCGCACGTTTGGAACCTCGACCTCCGACAGAACTGCCCGATCTCATGCTACATGGAAGTTACTGAAGGTTTAAGAAAATATCGGGTAATTGACTGACATTGTGCAGTAATTGCCTATTTTTTCCGGGACCTGTCCAGGGCGTTGTTGAGGACGGCCACCGCCTGATGGGCATGGAGAACCCTCGGGCCGACCGATATCGTCCCGTGGGCCCCCTCCATTATGGATGCCCTCTCCTGGTCGGACAGGTCCATGTCATCGGAGAGAAAGAAGAACAGGGGGGGCCCTCCCCTCGGAAGCATCTCCATGACATCGGTATCGTAGATATCATCTCCACGTTCGTCCAGCAGGAACGCCCTTCCTTTCATGTTGTCCATGAACTCATCGAGTCCCCCTCTCGATATGTACAATCCAGGGGTAGGACAGAGGGGCCTCCTGAGGGAGGGAGATAAGGGAAGGTTCAGGGCCTTCTTCATCAGCGCGGCCGTTGACCTCTCATCGGGATTGAGATATCTGATATCACGGCCGGATACCGTGAGTATCTTGGGTGGGTCCTTTCCCCCCAGAAGGATCATATGGATATTGGTGTCCTTCCTGATCTCGTGCGATAGGAGCAGCGCCGTATTGATGCATCTGGCCAGGCCGTCCCACCTCCCTGCGGCCCCGCACAGGTCGTTCAGCGGGAAATCGGGAGAGGTCTCGGCCCGATGTCCGATGATGACGAAGTTTATATCTGAGCTTTCCAGCTCGATCGACGTTTTTTGATCCATGACGGATCACCCCTTGTAGTTATGAAGTATTATTCGTCTTCACCATGTTTTTCCTTTTCGTAATGGAGGCGGGCCTTTTCCTTGTGATGTATCGTCGACCTGCACTCCCTGATCTTTTTCTGGTATTTGTGTTTGGCCTTTGTCCACTGGTCCTTGTCGATGCGTCCTTTCTTGTGCATCTCCCTGGCCTCGTGGATCTTATCCTCGTACTTCTGGATCTCGGCCTTTTTCTTGTCAATGTCCTTCGTGATCTTCTCGATTTTTCCCATTTGATACC
>JAGLEG010000255.1 GCA_023145185.1 Thermoplasmata archaeon | reverse complement strand
CGCCCGAAGGAGTGATGAATTTCATGGGCCTGTACTTCACGGGGGACAGTGGTGGGGTGCTCCACGGTATATCCCTCTGGAGATATCTGCTGGACCTGGGGGTCCTTCCCGAGTTGGTCCTATCGGCCCTGCCGGTCCTGTTGGTGTTGATCGGCGCCAGCCTCTTCCTGCGCTTTCGAGCCAGGCTGCCTTCGATACACGCCGGCTGGATGTTCACCATCCTGTTCCTCCTCCTGTTCCCCAAGGTCCACTCCGGATACTATCTGCTCCTTCTGCCCTTTGCGATGCACCTGGTCCATGGAATGGACGTGGGGAGGCTGGGCCGGAACCTGCTGGCCATCTCCCTGATCGTCATAGGCCTGGACCTGGCGAACGGGTTCGGCTGGAACGAGGGGGCCATGATAATCGTTCCTATCATTCTGTCGTTATCCCTTATGGTGCTCCTGACCCGCATTTACAGAGGGGTAGAGCTCAGGAAAGCTGTGACCCGATAGAGCCATAGGATGGTCTCATCACCATGTTCCACCTCGTAGATGAGCGTACAGTTATCTGAACGTGCCAGCTCGGCCATCTCCGGATGTTTTCCCCTCTGCAGGTCGACCAGATAGATGAGGATGTAGGAGACATCCTCCTCCTGCGCCCTCTCTATTGAGGGTATGGGGTCAGTGACGTTATCGTGATAATAGCCTCCCAGCTTCGTCCACCTGAGGGCCACCTTGCCCTCCATGTCGTTGTCGTCCATCCACTCGAAGGTCTCCCTGAAGCCCTGCCCGCTGTAATCCCTCAGGCCGCTGTCAGTGTCGTAGAGGTATACGTTCTCCTGATAGTGAGGGTAGGCGATGTACGTGGACGTCCCCATTAAAAGACAGACAGCAAGAAGGGCGATGGGTCCCGCGACATCCTCCCTCATCCATGAGAGAAGCCTCCACACGGCTGTCGATGAGAGGATGATCATTGGGGGAAGGATCCACTGAACGTACCTGATCCCCTTGAATGGAATGAAGGTCATGATGATAAAACAGCCCAACGTCCAGAATATCATGAGCCAGATATCTGGCCTCTCTCCCAGTTTCCTGGTGATGATGGTATATTTGCTCTCTGCTGTCGTCCCCGCACCATGGGCTTTCGACTGGGCCTTCGTTCCCACGAGAACTGACCGGATCATGACAACGGCCGCTGACAGGGACCCGACCCATATCAACGGATGTACCTTGCCCAGTATTGCGACCGTGTAGAAATAGATGGGCGGGTAGTCGTAGGTGCTGCCGAGGAAGTACGTGGAGTGCCCGGTTCCCGCCTCCCAGAGCCAGTGCCCCAATCCAAGTACCAGCCAGTAGGGGTTCAGATAGTACCATGAGAGGAGAAGGAAAACGACCATCATCGAGGTGAACATGGCAGGGCCCCGCCTCCTGAGCCGGTCTCTGTTCGTTATGAAAGCGTACAGGACCCAGGTGAGCAGGATCAATACGAACGTGAACTTGGTGGCAAGAGCGACCCCGGCAAGTACTGCGGTGACCACCTCCAGGCGGTCCAGCGACCTCGGGTCCATCCTCTCCAGACGTGATCTCCCATCCGATGTCCCACCGGGGGTGATCTCCTTCTCCCGTCCCTCCAGCAGTGATATCAGAAACAGGACGGTGAGCAGTGAGAGGAGGCTTACGGGCGTGTCCTCCTTTGCGATCAGCGAGTATCCTATCATGAGGGGTGATAACGAGGCGATCGAGGCTGCGATAAGCCCGGGCCAAGGTCCCTTTCCCACCTTTGAGGCCACCATGAAAACGGCGATAGGTACAAGGGAGCCCAGGATGGCGTTCGGCAGTTTGATCACCCATTCGTCGTCGCCCAGTATCGACGTGGAGATGAAGATCAGGTATTTTTCCACAGGAGGGTGTTCCAGATCGACCCAGAGCTTTCCCTCCCTGTAGTATTCCACCGCCTCCATTTTCTCCGCCTCATCCGTGGTGAGGCTGCTATCTTGCAGCATGGAGAACCTGAGCGTGATGCCGGCAAGAACGATGATCACAAGAAGAAGCAGATGGTATCTGTTCATTCCCCTGAAGGGCCCCTTGATCACCTCAAGTGGGGCTCGTTTTCCATCAAGGGGCCCGCTTTCGATCCCTTCCGGGCGGGTCCTGTCACGCGTACGGTCCCATCGATGTGTCTCCCTCAAGGCCTGTACCACCTCTTTCGAAATATCGAGCAACATATCCACTTTTAGCTAGATAATCCCACCGATATCGTTATGAATGAATTAACGATACCTGGGAATGGTGAATGAGATGAGCGACGGGAAGAATATTAACAGTGCGGGGATCAAGACCCCATTTTACGAGGATCTTTTTTCTGACAGGGCCAAGAACATGAAGGCATCGGTGATCAGGGAGCTTTTAAAGCTGACCCAGAAACCCGAGATAATCTCATTTGCGGGTGGGCTGCCGAATCCCAAGGCGTTCCCGGTGGAGCCCATAACCGAGATCGTGAATGACCTTTTGAAGAATGAGTCGAACAGGGTGCTTCAGTACGGGTCCACACAGGGCGTCCCGGAGCTTCGTGAGGAGATCGCAAAGAGGCTCAAGAATAAGTGGAACATAGATGGAGACGCGGACAATATCCTGATCACCGTCGGGTCCCAGGAGGGCCTTGAGCTGCTGGGCAGATTGTTCCTTGGCTTCAAATCCACCGTTATCATGGAGGCCCCCACATACCTTGGGGCGCTGAACGCTTTCCACGCCTACAATCCGACCGTGGTATCCATCCCCCTCGACGACGATGGATTGATGGTCGACCGGCTGGAGGAGTACCTCACAGGCGCGGAGAAGCATGGTGTGATGCTCAAGTTCGTATACGTGGTCCCGACCTTTCACAACCCCGCCGGGGTGTGCATGTCCGAGGCGAGGAGGAGGAAGCTGATGGAGCTCTCCCACGAGCACGACTTCCTGATAGTGGAGGACGATCCGTACGGTGAGCTCAGGTATACGGGAGATGTCCTTCCCACCCTGAAATCGATGGACAGGGAGGATAGGGTGATCTATCTGGGCACATTCTCCAAGACCCTTGTTCCCGGGTTCCGGGTCGCCTGGACCTGCGCTCCAAAGCCGATCATCAACAAGATGGAGATCGCCAAACAGGCCATAGACCTGTGCACGCCTCCTTTCACCCAGCACATCGCAAAGGAGTATCTCAAGAGGGGGTATCTGGACACCCATCTGGAGAAGATCATATCGCTGTACGGGAACAAGATGAGGATCATGAACAAGACCATGAACGAGGTCATGCCAAAAGAGTATATCCACTGGACCGAGCCGGAGGGAGGGATGTTCCTCTGGGCGACGATGAACCAGGGGATGAACGCAACGGAGATGTTCCAGGACGCCATATCACAGAACGTGGCATACGTGACAGGGCAATCGTTCTTCGCCGACGGGGAGGGAGAGAACTGCATGAGGCTCAACTTCTCCCATGCGGAGGATGACAAGATAGTGGAAGGGGTACATCGGCTTGCGGGAGTTGTGGAGGATTGGGGCAGGAAGCTTG
>JAGLEG010000254.1 GCA_023145185.1 Thermoplasmata archaeon | reverse complement strand
CTTATGCCAGTTGGGATGTATGTGTGAGGAAGAGGAAAGAACAGCCGGGAAGAATGCATGAAAGGGAGAATAGGGCCATATGAGAGATCCAAAACCGAGAAAGCTTAACCCCTTCCGGAGCGCGCTCCAATATATTGCATCTCATTATACTGATCAATATGTATCTCAAACCAGTATGGTATACTGATATGCTATATGTATGAAAGTATAATTATTTCGAATAGATGCTAACTATGTTGAACTCTTCAGGATCGTAAAGGGCTAAAATGATCTTAAAAGGGGAGGGAAGGTTTCGACCCACCTCTCCTTATGATATTTTAAGGGATATTTATTTCAATGGAGAGGTCCATATTGTAATCAATGGAACCATTGCGTGATGGTACTTGGAGCGACTACTATAAAAAAGAGCGGAGCCGCAGGGATGTCGAGCTGAGGGACTACATCCGGGAGGCGTGGAGCGTAACAGATGACGACGGCCCCCTGGAGGTTCTGGAAAGGGGAGGCGCCCTCTCTTTTCCCCACACGTACATCGACGGCAGCCTGGAGGCCCTCATAAGGACGATCAGGGCGATATACAGGTCCGGAAAGAAGAAGGTCCTGGCAATGGGGGTGCTGCACAGGGGCAACTACGGGCGGCTTGACCTTGAGTTCTCCCTGGACGGGTTCAGGGAGCTATCTATCCTATTCTCACAGGAGCTGGGACTGACGCCCCTTGAGATCGACGAGGTGTTCATGCCCCTTCACGGCCGCGTTGACGATGATCTATCCGTATTCGTGGAGGATCACGTTCGTTTTGGCCGTGAACTACAAAATAGGGTGGACGACGATACGGCAATAGTGCTGACCGGTGACCTCACCCATTTCGGGCACGGCTACGGGGTCAAGGTCATCCCCGAGGACCACGAGGGGATGATATATCGTAACATCGGGGTGATGCTCGATCTCCTCTACGTGAAGAGGGACCTCTTATCCTTCGTGGAGATGGCGAAGGAGAGGCTGAACGATCAGATAGCGAACGGCACGGCCCTGGCCTCCCTGCTGGAAGGGGACCTCGATCACCGGATATTCTACCATAGGCTATCGGACTATTCGGAAGTGCTGGGATCGAAGGAACCCACCGTGGTCGCCTCGGTCTTCTACGGCGTATGGCCCAGATGACCGTATGGGTCCTACTTTTTCTTCTTACCTTTCCCACCTTTCTTCGCAGATGGTTCCTTTTCAGCCTTCTTGACATCCTTGTCGTTGTATCTGAGCTGTGACGTCTCCACGATGTACTCCTTCTGGAACTCCTTCAGGTCGTTCTCCGGAAGGAACGTAAAGGTCTCGCTGTTCTTGTCTATCATCACATAATTGCTGGTCAGGTGCATTGAGTCCCTGGGGCATACGTCCTCGCAGAAGCCGCAGAAACAGCATCTACCGTAGGATACCTCGGGACGTTTCTTCTGCTCCCCCTCCACATCGACCATCTCTATGGCATCGCACGGACATATCCGGGCACAGAGACCACAGCTGATGCAGGTCTCCCAGTCGTTGATGTGGATTCCCCGATATCTCTCCGTGGGGAGCGGCTCCCCCTCGATATCATTATGTTGCTCGTGGGGAGAGATGATAGTGTGCGGTTTCCTCGCGAGGAAGCGGAGCGCCCGGAAGGGCCTTATGGTCTTTTTCACGAAATCGGTCATCATGATCACCTGTCTATGTCCGGGGGACATACATCCAGCCCCCCTGTTATCAGAGCGACATCCGCAAGCTCCTGGTTTACCAGCATCTTCTCCAGAACGTCTATCCCATGGGTGAAGGAAGGCCCCCTCACGTGTACACGATATGGGTACTTACCTCCCTTTGAGATGACGTAGTATCCGTACTCTCCCTTGGAGCTCTCCACGTGGGCGTAGTGGTCCCCTGGAGGTACCATGAACGCAAGCGGAGGAGGCGTCTTGGCGATCACCGGTCCCCCTGGCATTTTCTCTATTGCATCCCTGATGATCCTTATGGACTGGCCCACCTCGTACCACCGTACAAGGGCCCTTGCCATGCCGTCGCCCTGCTTCAACGTTATCACGTCGAAGTCGAGCTCCTCGTATGCGGCATAGGGGTCATCCCTTCTGAGGTCCACCTCGAGCCCGGTCGCCCGGAGATTGGGCCCTGTAACGCCGTGTTCAACGGCCCAGCTGGTCGTTATCGGGGCGAGCCCTTTCAGCCTGGCATCCGTAACCTTCGACTCGAAGAAGAGCGAATAGTATGACGGAAGCTGTGCCTCGATGTGGTCCATCACCTTCAGGGCCTTCCTGGGCCAGTTCTCGGGCATGTCCCAGCGAACTCCCCCGGGCCACGTGTACATGTGATATACCCTGCCTCCCGTGAGGGCCTCGAACAGGTCGAGTACATAATCCCTCTCGCCGTTGGTCCACATGGGCAGGGTGTAGAGGCCTATCGCGCCTCCCAACCCACCCAGTCCCATGAGGTGGGCTGCAAGCCTGGAGAGCTCCAGGACGATGCTCCTGATGTAATTCCCCCTCCTGGGAACCTCAAGGCCCATGATATTCTCTATGGCCATGGAGTAGGCGGCCTCGTTCACATCCGGGTCTGGAACGCATATCCTGGGAACCAGTGCGATGTTCTGGTGCCATGTCCTCCTCTCCATGAGCTTCTCGAATGCACGGTGGAGGTAGCCGGGCACCAGCCGGGCCCTTCTCACCATGTCGCCCTCGAGCTCGAGCCTCATGGCGAAGTTCCCGTGAATGCCGGGATGCTGCGGTCCGAAGATGATCTCGGTGGATCTGAAATCGTCCATCAGCTCTCACCCCCTTTCTTCGGCTGGGGGGGTTTCGACGGCAGGTCCCTGCGGGCAATGCCGAAATGCTCAACTGCATACGCCTCGGTATCGAAGTCCTTCAGCATGGGCGGGGGCCCTTCCCAATCCTCCAGTATGAACTGGGTCAGCCTGGGATTTCCAGGGAAGTCCACGCCGAACATCTCCTTGATCTCCCTCTCGTACGTGATCGCCGGCCTGTATATCCTGTAAACGGTATCGGTCGAAGGGTCCTTCCTGGGAAGCTCCGTTTTTACTAGAATGTGGCCCTTTGAGCCGTAGGACCAGACGTGATATACAAGCTGGATCCGATCATCGTCGATCATATCGATGCAGCTCAGTGCCGCGAAATGGTCGAATCCCTCCTCCTTGAGCCTGGTCAGGACCTCTCCCTTGATAGAGTGTTCCACGAGGATCTCCCCCCTCTTGCTGGAGAGCAGCTTCACCTTGAGATCGGGCAGGTGGGCATTGATGTATCCCAGCGCCTCCTGAACGGTGGTATGGCCAGGAACGTAGTTCTCACTTTTTGTATCCACATCAGATAACGTATCCTCTTTCATCACAACCACCTCACTTGAGAACGGGCTCCTCCAGAGCCCAGTCGGGACCCCTCTTGAACACCTTGTCCTGGTTCTCCCTGTAAAACTTGTAATCCCTCTTGTACCTCATCCACCCGTCGGCGGTACCGTCCATTATCATGCCCTGAAGCCGTTCCACGGCCTGAAGGATCGCCTCAGGCCTGGGCATGCATCCCGCCAGATATAGGTCGACGGGGACGTAGAGGCCGACGTCCTTTACGGTGGCGTAGGAATCCCAGTACATGCCCCCATCGATCGTGCATGAACCATGTCCCAGCACGTATTTGGGATCCTGCATCTGCTCGTAGGACCTCACGACCCTCTTGAGGGTCTTGACGGAGAGATATCCCGTGATAAGCAGGAGGTCAGCCTGCCTTGGGGTCGCCATGGGCCCCATCCCGTACCTCTCCATATCGTACCTGGAGGTCATCACGGGGGGAAGCTCCACCGCCCCGCAGCCCGTGCAGTAGTAGAGGATCCACATGGACCTGGCCGAGGCCCAATCCGCGAGTTTCCTCAGAAAACCCCTCTCGGGGAGGTTCGTGATCTCCATTCCACTCTGGTCAAGTAGGCCGCCTCTCGGCTCATCATCCATTTAGAACACCCCCAGGTTTGACAGGACCGCAATAGAGAGCCCGATAAGGGCTATCAGCGTGGGGAAACCCCAGTAGAACTTGAGCGCCTGCCCCATCTTGAAACGGCCGAACACGGAGTTGATGAAGATCGAGAAGATGAACACCGTCAATGTGAGCGCAAGCCACACGAAGATGTTGCCGATCAGGGCGAGCGTCGTTCCCCCGCCGAAGAGGACCCCTCCCCCCAGAAAGAGGTTGACGAAGAGACCCGCCTCGACGACGACCGACATGGCGTGCCATATCATGAGCATGCCCAGGTATTTGCCGCCGAACTCCACCATGGGCCCGGATGCCACCTCGGAGGGGGCCACGGGCTGGTCGAAAGGCTTCTCCCCCAGCATCCCCTGAAGGGACAGGTCCGCGGCTATGGCGGAAAGGGGCAAAGAGAGGATGGCCCAATCCAGGAAGCCCTTCTGTGCCTCGACGATCTCCCCCAGGGAGGCCGTCTTGAAGTGTACGATGATGGTGACGATCACTATGGCAAAGGGCAGCTCATATGCGAGCATGAGCATGAGCCCCCTGGACACGCCTATGGCGGAGTTGGGGTTCCCCGTGGAACCTGTCCCTAACGCCATGCCAAGCGGGGCGATGGCCAGTAGATATACCAGAACGATCACGTCTCCCTGGAAGGAGAGGACCGGGTCGCCGCCTATGGGTATGAACAGGGAGCACGCTATCACGCCGATCACCGCAAACAGGGCGCCCATGTCCTGCACCCATGAGTGAGTTGTGGAAGTCCTCTTTCCGAACAGCTTGAAGACGTCTATGAACTGCTGCATCACCGGAGGCCCTCTCCGCCTGTGGATACGGGCCGTGATCTTCCTCGCTATCCCCAAGAACAGATGTCCAGCAAGGAATACTATTATCGGCGCAAGCGCCGCCATTACCCATGTTGTCGTGGACCATGCCATCAGAACCACCCCCCGAACTTCCAAAAGAGAATGCCTATCCCGACCATTGTGCCGAATATTACCCATATATAGGCCGTGATATCGCCGTTGAATATCGACCTGTGCAGCCGGCCCAGCTGGCTCGCCACACGGTAGATCAAACTGTAACCCTTTGATACCCAGTCATTGAAATATGGCCCCAGGACCCGTTTGTACGGGGCGTAGAAGTTCCACGCATAGTGATATCTCTTGTCCATGTGAGGCATTGGCTCCTCGCCTCCGGTGAACTGGTCCCGCAGGGAGATCTTCCTGCTCTTGTATCCCCCGAAGAAGATGATGCAGGCTATGACGAATCCGGCGCCCACGGACAACATCACCACCAGGCCGCTGTACGTACCTATGCCGGTCCCCAGCTCTATCAGGCTGTATGACGGGGCCGCGATCCCGAGGTCCCCCATCGCTTTTTCGATCAGGACCATGGGAAGGCCGGGGAGGAAACCGATGATCATCAATGCTGCCATCAGGATCCCCATGGGGATAAGCATCGTAATGGGCGCCTCCTTGACGTCCTTGAATTCATCCCTGAGCTGCCCCATGAAGCCGCCCTGCAGGATCCTGAAGGAGTAGAGGAAGGCGGAAACGGATGCGACGAACAGGAGGGGCACAACGACCCCGATACCCCTCTCCAGCACAGATTCGTATATGAGCCACTTGGAGGCGAGCCCCGATGTGATGGGTATGGCGGCGGCCGCGAAGACCGCAACGAGGAACATCCAGAAGGTGGCGGGCATGACATGGATCATGCCTCCCAATCTGGAGAGCCTCGTCTCGCCGGTCCTGTATACAACTGCCCCGAGCCCCATGAAGAGAAGGGATTTGAATACGGTGTGGTTGAGGACGTGATACAGCGCTCCTGCCACACCCAGCGACCCACCAACGCCCAGGCCGACGAATATGTAGCCCAGCTGGGAGATCGAGGAGTATGCAAGGAGCTTCTTGGCGTCATCCTGGAACATCGCCTTGATGCCGCCCACCATGGCCGTGATCGTACCCAGGATGGCCACGATCAGCCCGACCCCGGTCAGGCCGTTCCAGGCGCCAAAGGCTGTGAGTACGGCCACGCCGATGAACACGTCGAAGACCAGGACGAAACCGTATATGCCCATCTTGGAAAGCCCTCCGGAGAAGAACGATGTGAAGGCATCCTCGGTGTGCGCATAGGCCGATGGTGCCCAGATGTGCATCGGGAACAGGGCAGCCTTCGACCCGAAGGCGACCGCCCCCAGGACCAGGAACAGTATCTGGTATCCCTGGCTGGCCCCGGCGACCGCAGCGGTGACATCGGCGAACGTGAGGGAGTCAGCCCTGTTCCATATCATCGATATCATGAACAGAATGGCCCCTGCCGACAGCATGCCGAATGCGAGGTAGAGCTTGAAGGCCCTGGAAGATCCCTTCCTGCCGTCGCCAATCAGCAGTAGCGCGGACCAGGTCATCACCTCCCATGCCAGGAACAGGGTGAGAAGGTCTCCGGCTATGGTGACCCCCACGCCGCCTGCGAGGGAGAGCATGAAGAGCCCGTAGAACGGCTTACCCCTTGACCTCTTCTCCATGGGT
>JAGLEG010000253.1 GCA_023145185.1 Thermoplasmata archaeon | reverse complement strand
GAGAGTTTGGAGAAACACATGGGACAGATGGGCATCTCCCTTGAGGTCCATCTCAGGGCGATGCGATGGCCCTCACGGCACTCCCTCCCAGCCCCCTCGATCAATATCTGAGTGGTTGCCCTTTTCACCAGATCGCCCCCCATCAGCCTCAGGCCCGTCATGGGGATCTTATCCCCACTGACACCGTGCTCGATCTCCATGGGGATCTCCTTCGTTGGCGCCGCGCAGAGTGGACAGGGTTGGGATCGGTCGAAACTGGAATCCTCCACCTTCACCTTTTCCAGCTTCTGATTGTGCTGTTCCTCCCTGGCAGAGGCCATGTCGTGGCCGCACTTGTGGCAGTTTGGGGCCTTCGTATCAAGCTGATATGCCGAACAGTTCGGACAGTACTGCGTATTGATCACCTCTTTCTCATGACGATCCGGACGACCGGAAAAATGATCTGAACTTGCCCTTCTTCCACAATAGCAATGCCGTGCCGATGGCGGCCAGCAGAAGTATAATGAGAACGGGAGTTGAGGCGCCCGATGAAAATATCCCACCCACATCCTCCTTCTCCCTCAGCGTGAGCTCAATGGTACCATCCCCGTTGTGGATATATCGGACCTCTCCCTGCAGGTTGGAACCCTTTCCGGCGATAGCGTAATCGGAATGCTGGATGTGATCCGAATGGGCGATGCCATTTCCATCCGCGGTGAGGTTGATGCGGGAACCATCCTCATTGGATACCAGCTCAACCTCCGCGCCAGCGATCGGGGCGCCCCCCCCGTCGACCACGGCTATGCGAAGAGGTGAAAGGGGCCCAAAGGTCACATAAGGCTGTGGAATGATATCAACGAGGTCATCGAATGCGTACTCGGGATGCTCCCTTCTATGGTCCTCGACCATGAAAGGTTGACCACAGGAGTGGCCGAACCTGGCCCAGTTCTCGGTCCTGAGGGCAAGGGTCCTGTTGGTCACCTTCCCATCCAGCGACCCGTGCGGGTACCCGGATGCGTTCTCCACGTGGCCGCAAAGGGTGTGTGAACATGGGTTGATCTTCTCCTCAACGGTGTCGTAATGGTCCCCCAGATACTCCATCCCGCTGAACACCGTTATATTACCATAGTCCCGCTCCTCTATCTGCTGCCATCGGACCCACCTGGGATAGCATCCGTGGCTCCAATCCTGGGGCTCCCCCATCTCGGCCGCAACCTCGGGGTCCCAGGGATAGTTGCAGGAGGGCAGGAAGCCGTTCATTGTCCTGACAAGCTCCCACTCGTATGCGCCCAGCTCGAGTATCGCCACCTCGTTGGTCTTGGCATCCGCGATCAGGTAGTCTCCACAGTAGGCCCCATTGGTGTTCTCCAGCATTATGTCCTTGAACGAATCGATGCTGTCTGCATACTGGATCGCCTTGCGGAGCCTCACAAATGATGGAATGCCACCCCAGATGTACGGCCCGGACCCCAGGGTGGTCTCCGCGACCACCAGGCCCGCGGAGTTCTGGTACCATTCCGTACCTGACCAGATCATTCCGGCAGTAACCTCCATGGAGATCCGGTTTCCACTGTCCGGTATGATATCAATGAATATGGCATGGGCGGGAGAGAGAAAATAGGGCATCCACAGGCTCTGTGCCAGGACGAAACCGCCGTCGGCAGTGGCGTCCCCGGTTGCGACGAAGGCACTGCAGTGGTGGGGCATGGAGAGGTTCAGGGTCGGCGCGTTCGTCTCCCATGGTACCCACCACCAGGGGTTCCCGGGGGGGGATGACCTCCACCAGATATCCCAGATGGCGTTCAGCGCCAGAATATCGATATAATCCACCGGATCCCCGTTGGGATTCAACGCCCCGTTCTGTGAGGACCCATCGGCTATCCCCTCGATCTCCTCCCTCTGCTCCTCCGGAACGTACAGCCAGTACGGCCTGCCGTGCCGCCTCACCTCATTCCAGTCGTAACCGTAGCTCCTCTCGGTAGCATGGCCGTAGGCTGAAAGGGACCTGGGGATCAGGTCCGCCAGCAGTACACCGTGCTGATAGCCGATCTCACCGGGGCTCCCGGAGACCTGAACGTGTCGGAAGCCGCCCTTCTCGGTCATGTAGGAACCTGCCGGGAAGCTCTCCTGTGCTTCCACCGGTTCGACCAGGGGAAGAAATATCAAGAGGGCCAGCAACGTTCCGATCAGAGCAGGTATGAGGTAACGGCCCTTCGCCATCTACTGCCTCCTCCTGTGTACGTACAACATGGTCACCATGAAGAATGCCACTATCAACAGGGACGGTTCGAAACCGGGAACCGAGGCGCCGGTCTGGCCGATGTAGATGGAATAGAATACACGCTCTCCCTCCATCAGGGTCAGGGAGTTCTCCGCCTGGACGGAGTATACATTGAACTTCACGAAGGTGATCTCATCCACCCATGGGTCCCACCCCACAGGCGCGATGATACGTATGGGCACCTTGATCGTACCCTGAAAAGGAAGGTGGAACCTCCTCTCCTTCTGCTCCACCACCCACCCCTCCTCGGCCAGGAACTCCTTGTTCTGCACGTCCACCACTATAATGTCGGCGCCGTTACCCTGATTGGTGATCTCCAGCACCACATCGATCTCTCCCCCGGGAGAGGTCTGGATGTATGGGGAATCGCTGGTAACGGTGTACTGGTAATACTGGCCTATGAATACGGTGCACTCCATCTGGGGGACCTCGCCCTGAATAAATCCCGGTTCAAATACCCACGAACCGGTGATCACCGGCTTTCGTATCTCATCCATGCCGGATGTGATGCTGGATAGGGGGACCCTTATCGAGAAGGAGAAGGAGATGATCGTCTGGCTCTGGGAAGCTACCAACATGGGGATCTCCGTAACATGCCAATCCGGCTCATCCGGGACCGAAGCGTTAAGCGTGATCAACACCACCTGGGCATTGAGATCTGCCAGGTTCTCGGCATGTATCTCACCGGTAAAGGTCACGACACCGCCCATACCGGGTATCACCTGAATGGTCTTCTGCGTCTCGTCCATCTTCATGTAGATGGATACACCGATCGCCCCATCCGCCTCCTCTGGAGCTGCCATGGAGAACAGGGATGCACATATCAGGACCAAAAACGTGAGTTTTGCCGCCCTGGACAATGGTGATGAGCGCATTGTTCGGAGGAGATGTTACAAATGTATTAAAACCTTCCAATGGTCTGAATCCCAACATTGACA
>JAGLEG010000252.1 GCA_023145185.1 Thermoplasmata archaeon | reverse complement strand
GCATCCGTGACCTCGGAGATAGACGGCAGGCCCGTGTACGAGACCAGAAAGAGGTGCGGAGAGGAACTCGCGAGGATCGAGGACCAGCAGATCAACGAGAGGGAGTGGGTCGTGATCCCCGTCCCGGACACGGCACGCCCCATCGCGAACTCGTATGCCAAGGCGATAGGCTTTCCCCAGATCTTCGACGAGGGATTGATCGCCGCGGCAAAGGGCAGGACCTTCATAGACGGAGGGGACAGGAGGAAGAAGGTGATGAACAAGTTCCTTCCGATCCCATCGATCCTGAAGGGAAAGAAGGTCATAGTCGTGGACGATTCCATCGTTCGCTCGACGACGATGGCCACCATGGTGAAGTACCATCTGAAGAAGATAGGTGGTGCAAAGGAGGTTCACGTCAGGATAGCCACCCCTCCGATCATAGCCCCTTGCTACTACGGCATAGACATGAGGAGCTTCGATGAGCTGATCGCGGCACCATTCGGAGATAGGATCGAGAAAGGGGTCCTTGACGAGGACGCGCAGCAGGATATTGCAGGGCGCATCAATGCAGACAGCCTGAAGTTCCTCACCCACGATGGCCTGTTGAATGCTCTTGGCTTTGACAGGTCCGAGATATGCATGGCGTGCCTCGACAGAAGATACCCGACCCCACATGGAAAAAAGCTTGATGAGAGGGCCCACGAGCTGTTCCAGAAGAGGGATCGGTCGAAGGGAGATCTCGGCTGTTGATCCATGCCAGTGCCAGGAAAGGTGGCAGAATGGGATGTCACGGTTGATGATCAACCTGTTATTGTCAGATGCAATTTCTCCCAAAACATAAATATAGTGTTGTATTCTTCATAAACCTGCTAATATCGGATAGATTGTTTCGGGGTGAAGGATTTGGCAAAGATAATCACGATCGTCAACCAGAAAGGAGGGGTCGGGAAGACAACCACGGCCATCAACCTGTCGGCTTCGCTTTCGTTTCTGAGAAAGCGGACCCTTCTTGTGGATACTGATACGCAGGGCAATACGACCTCAGGCCTGGGCTTTGACAAGAACGAGCTGGAGTTCACTATTTATGAGGTGATCACGGGGCAATGCGGTATCAGGGACTCCATAATCCATACCGAGCTGGAGAACCTGGACATAATCGCCTCGAACATTAATCTTGCAGGGGCGTCCGTGGAGCTTGTGAACGTGCCCGACAGGGAGCGCATCCTGAAGAAGGCCTTCAAGGAGGTCTCGGATGATTACGATTACATCCTTATCGACAGCCCTCCCGCACTCGGCCTGATAACGCTCAATAATCTGACCGCAGCCGAGTCGGTCCTGATACCACTTCAATGCGAGTACTACGCCCTTGAGGGGATGTCGGAGCTTCTGGACACGATCTTCCTGGTCCAGAAGAACCTCAATCCGGACCTGACCATAGAAGGTATCCTGATGACCATGTATGACCAGAGGACAAACCTGTCAAAGCAGGTGGTCGCAGAGGTCAAGAACTATTTCGGTGACAAGGTTTATAACACGATCATTCCAAGGAACGTGAAACTGGGGGAAGCTCCATCCTTCGGCAAACC
>JAGLEG010000251.1 GCA_023145185.1 Thermoplasmata archaeon | reverse complement strand
GGCACCCTCTAACGCTTCTGCTCCATGCGCCCATGCTGCTCTGGACGGCCGCGCTCTCCGCCTTCATTGCCCTCTGGTCCGTGAACCTGATACTATAGCTGGAGGATCGTATTTTGAGAATATCCTCTTTGCCACTGTTACACGTTCGACTATTGTTTCATAACACTTTTATATTGAAAGGGTCAGATATTACAATTGAACTAGGTTCCCGTATCAAAGGCTGATCGGGGACATGAGATCCGTATTCATCCAACTGTAAGGTTGGATTTGAATATAATTGTTATGTTTTTAGTAGTTTAACCTGTCATATTAACAGTTTATTATATATTTATTCGAGTTTTGCACTATAAGGTTTATATATCGACCGCCCCAATTCTATCTTATCCAAGCGAAATTGGAGGTGAAAAGCAAATGAAGAAAACAGCACTGATCGTCGGGTCGGCCTTCATCCTTGTCTTCATGATGGGGATAGTATCTGGTATGAACCCACTTGATAACGAGGACCGGAACTTCGATAACGACGGAGATGGACTATTGAACCACGAGGAGTTCGCGGCGGGGTCAGACCCCAACAACTGGGATACGGACGGCGACGGACTGCCCGACGGATGGGAGTGTGAGGCCGGGATGAACCCGGTGGACCCGAGTGATGCCAAAGAGGACTTCGATTACTTCGGAGGAGAGGAGCACGCCAATTACAACCTGGTAGACCATCCGTATGACAACTACGCGGAATATTACAGGCTGGCATATATTGACACAGAGACCGGTGAGGAGGTCTACGGCCCCACCGATCCGACCAATCCCGATAGTGACGGGGACGGGATCCTGGATCCCGACGACTATCTCCCACTCTATTATGATTCCGAAAATCCAAGCACCCCACCGGACGGAGAACCAGGTCCGGGAGGTGACGGTGACGGCCCCGCGGTGGATGGGGACGGCGACGGTGATGGGAATGCCGACGATGACGGGGATGGACTGACCGATACCGAGGAGATGAGACAGGGAACCGATCCGAACAACCCGGATACCGACGGCGACGGACTGAATGACGCTGGAGAGATCAGCAGGGGGCTCGATCCCAACGACTGGGATACCGACAACGACATGCTCATAGATGGTGTTGAAGGGGGATCCGGGGACTCCACCGACGGACACGTTGTGGATACGGACAACGATGGAACGGGAACTCCACCAAACAAGCCCGATCGCCCCAATCCGGATCCGACACCGATACCTCCGAACGATGATCCGGACAACGACGGTGTGATCACGGATAGGGAGTACGAGATCGGCACTGACCCGTACAATCCGGATACTGATGGGGACGGCCTCATGGATGGGGAGGAGTTGACCCATGGTTACGATCCCAATGATTGGGATACTGACAACGACATGTTGATCGACGGCGTGGAGATGGCAGGAGGCGACTCCACCGACGGGCACATCAATGATACGGACGATGATGGTATCCCAACTTAGACAGATCCAATATGACCTGACCCTGTCGAAGTTGGGAGAAGCCTCACTTTGACAATCACATATACTCATATGTCAAAGTTAGGATGGTATCTGATCGAGAACGAAGAAGCAACGGCCCTCTCCTACTGGAGGGGGCTTTTTTTATTTTTTATTTGACCAATCGGAGATTCGTCAAACTTCTTAAAAAATGCTCTATATTTTTCCGACTTGTTTGACTAATCAAAGATTAGTCACACATTCATAAAAAGTCGTTCTTTTTATGAATATGCTCCGAATATCAGATAACTCAAGCAGAATCGGTTCCTTCGGACTGCGATTCTGCGAGCATTGTCATTGTGAAAAATAGTATACATTGTTGTAGTTTTTCCCAATGGCAATATGCGATGCATTTTCTTATGTGTGGAAAATTACATTTTCCAAACAAATCGGAAACGAACTCTTGGATCTTAAAAATACCCTTGAGCATTTAAAATAAGTATCGATTAATGATTCCTTCTTTGGGGGGGAGGTGGAAATTGAAATCTATTGGATTAACATTAAATATCCAGATACTCATATTACAACAATCGGAATTAGAAGAACAAAAAAATCATATTCGGTGCTCTAATGAATAGCCATGAGTTGATAGAAGGTGCTTGCTTATTATTCGCAGTCTTATTCCTTATTATGTTATTCTGTTTTCTAATAATTAATATAGTCTCAATCTATAAAAAAAGGAAAAAAGAACAAAAATTTAGAATGAATATTATTTTTATTGTAATAATTTTATTTCTACTTTCATTAAATTTTGGATCAATATATTGGACACAGTTTAATCAAGAAGAACCGAATGGATTTACTGCATTTCAAGCAATGGAAGAAGTTGAATCAATAATAAAGGACAATTCATCGATCAAATATCTTGTTCAAGTGAGATCAGGGGAAGGATTTGAAGAGGGGTATTCGCAAAATTGGATATTTGAATTTAAACACCAAACAATTTCGATCAATTACAATGGAACATACAATATTTCAGATTATGAGAGTCACTTTCCAGTTGATCATGAAATTACAAATTGGACAATTGATAGTGATGAAGCTTTTCGAACCATGGAGGATAAGCACTTGAGAAAACATTTATTATATCCTCATGATCCTGAAATGGTGTTAAGTTATAACTCAAATATTAAAGCCCCTGTGTGGCAAAACTCTTACTGGGTGCCATATGGAATTGATTATTATCATGTGAATGCTCAGACTGGTGAAATTTATGATGATAGATAAAATATTACTGTTAAATGAATGATATTTTGCCTATTTCCGCATTATCAGGAAACATTTAAATGAAAATGATGATTTTTAATTTATCCAATCATCAAAGTGAATTAAATGGAGATTATATCTAAGGAACGAAGTTGTACATCAAGACTGAAATTTTTATTTCAAGTTAATGAAATTTTTTTGCGGTTTTCCACATCTTTTCAAATTTCTCTTTCAATTTTTTTGCAAGTCTTTGATCCCAAACTTTGGTCATAGCAATAATATTGTTTTGTTCAATGGGATCAATTATACTAAATACTACTTTATCGTCGTCAATTATTGTAAAATAAGCTGGAAATGGTTTGTCTGTAAATCTAATTTCAAAGTTTTTCATCATATTTTTTTCAGTTTGAGTTGCATTATTTTGTAATATGTGCATCATTCCTAATTCTTTTGAAGAAATTATTTTTAGTTTAATCCCTCTTGATAATGTTTTTTCCATTTCATTCTGAGTGAAAGTAAATTCATTCTTTTCCTCCGAATGGAAATTTGTGCGTTCATTAAATTTTCTAGGTGGGTATAATAATATACATATTTCTTTTTCTGCTTCTTCAAAATTGGAAATTATCATTTGATATATTTCTTCATCCATTGCTGTTTTCCAAAATGATTTTTCAGGGGTTTTTTGAATGATAATATTATCAATCTCTTCACCAATATTAGTAATTAATTTTCTTGTGGACTCTAATTCATTTTCGATTTTTATTTTTATATTTGAATAATAATCATTTAATGCCACTTTGGGATTTCGGGCCATATATTTTTTTGGTCTGGTATTTTGAACTTCAAGCAACCCTTTACTTACGAGATTATTTAGGGTCTCGTAAATTTTCCCATAAGGAATATTGGTTTCTTTATGGATCGATCCTGCTTCTGATATCCCCCGTTTGAGTATGCAAATATATGCCTCTGCTTCATATTTTGTCAATCCCAGTTCGATTAGTTCTTTTCTTAACATCATACAACCTCTAGTTAGTGTTATTTTGAGTATAAAGTATTTAATTAAAGCACCCATTCATAATAACACAACCCATAAGTTGTTTCAAATATTTGATACTTATGTGGGGAGGAATAACAATGGACGAAGCACATAGGAGAGCAATGGAAGTACATGGAAAAATGGATCCTGATATGAAGAAATTTCATGAGGAAATGATGGAAGCACATAAAGATCTAAGTCTCGAAGATGCAGAAAAAATGCATAAGATGGTCGAGCAATTTCATCATCCACATGGTATCAATAGTGGACATGAAACATTTGTGAAAAAGATTGATGAAATGGATGAGAAGCTGAATAAGATCATGATAGCATTGAAGGTGGAGTAGATTGATTAAATGAATAAACTCTATTATTTCACTGGAACTGGCAATTCGCTTTGGGTTGCTAAGCAGCTGGCTAAACAGCTTTCGAATTTCAGTATTGAGCCGATAGCTAACCTTCTTTCTGATAATAAAAAAATTGAAAATCCTGATTCCGATATGATAGGGCTTGTTTTTCCAGTTTATATCTTTGGTCCACCTCTCATCGTCAACCGGTTTATAAACAAATTGAAAATTACTGAAAA
>JAGLEG010000250.1 GCA_023145185.1 Thermoplasmata archaeon | reverse complement strand
CCCTCCCCCCACCCTGTATCCTGATTCTGATAGCACCAATCGAGGGCCTTGACCAGGTTTTCGGCAGCCTGCGAAATGGGAGTAGGATAGACGAAAATACGCAGATCGATCAATCCTGCTGCGGGGGCGACACCCTCGTATTCCCCGTCAACGCCACGACCCAGGGCGATAGAGGCAAGGCCGGTGCCGTGCCCGTTCCGGTCATCTGGATCGAACGTCCCATCGGTGGGAGCCGCCGGATTGGTGAAATCCGCCCCCGCCACGAAAGAGCCCTCAAGCGAAGGATGTTCGTTATCAACCCCCGAATCGATTATCGCAATGGTGATCCCCTCACCGGCATATCCCAGGTTCCTGGCCGTCTGTGGGGAGTAAACGTCCGACCTGGCAGCCTTGACGGCCTTCGCTGAGATGTCCAGGAACACGGGAAGCTCCCTCTGTTTCTCTATCACCATTACCTCGGGAATATCAGCGATAAGGAGTGCCTCCTCCCTGTTGTGAACTATCGCCGAAAGAACGGGGACCACATCGTATACGAACCTGACATCCGCCCCTGTAGATGCTATCATGGCGGCCACGATATCTCGATCCGCCTCACCTTTTTCGAGGTGTATGAACGCTCTTACGGAAGCGGTCCAGTCGATGGAATCGTCGATGAGATCACCATCCTCATCAAAGGAGTAGGCAGGGTACAGGCCCGTCGAGTTCGGAAACTGGGATGAAGCGGCCGTGGGAGAAAGTAGGGGCAATATCAATACGATCAGGCAAAGGATCGCTGATATCAGATGGCCTTTACCGCTCATCATCTCACCTACTCCATATCTCCTTTTCGATCGTTCATGGTGGATCGCTGTTGTCATATCAGGTATTCCGGCTCCACGACCAGCGACCTGAGCTTCATCACCTTTTTCTCATCTATTGAAATATAGGTATCCCCGTAGATCCCACCCTCGACCTCTTTCGGGTAGATGAACACCTTCGGGGGAGTGACAACAGGCCCATCCACCGCCTTTTCGGGCCCGTCGACCTTCGGTATGACCGGTTTGAACCTCTTTACCTCTCCCTGCTTTGGTGGGGTTCCTACCAGGGCAGAGGCCGTCGGAGCCCTTCCCCGCGGGGGGGCGCTCTTCCTGGATCGCGATACGATCAGGATCAATGCTATGACGACGAAGAGGGCCCCTGCAACGACCAGACGATACAGCGGCTGGAAATCAGCCAGTAATGCCTCTGATATGACATCCGTGTACTGGGGCAGTATAATAAACACCACCACATAAGCTATGAACAGCAGTATCAGCAGGAAGGAAAATGGACTTGGGCCTCCCCTTGGTCTTGGAGTGCCCCCCGCAGGGGGCAATCTCTGTTGGGGCAGCCTGTTCGCAGGTTGGTCGACCATCGTGGACACCGTCTCGGAAGTGGGTTATCAACTCAATCGGTATAAACATTTCCGGTAGGGCCCGTAGGTCCACCGCCGATGGCCGACCCTTAACATATTATGGCATCCCGGGACTGTGTGACAAAAAATCATCCAAACATGATTTGAGAATAACCAATTCTACCAACGATAGATCTTTCATAATGAAAAGAAAATTACATTCGATCCGTGAGAATGGCTGTAACATTCTTGAATTTTATATTGTCTTTTTCCTCGATAGTTTGGATCATCTTCTCGATCTCCTCTTTGGATCTTATCCCGTTTTTCCAGGCATAACGAAGAATTGATGGAAGGTCCAGGCAGTAGATGGATTCTCTTTCACAATATCGATTGACCTTCTTTTCATTTGATAGAAAGATCCCGTTTCGGAATTTGCAAATTGCCAATGAATCCCTTTCGCCCATACCGAAGGATTGGGGCAATCCAATAGACCATAATGATTCTTCCTCGGTCATTGAAAGTACTTTTATGCTCTTATCGTTGATCATTGTGAAAATTGCATCAACAAAGACATATCCCATCTCACTGGCGATCTCAAGCTCATTCAATACGTTTGTCGAGATGTATATGCAATCTCTCCTCGTACTATCAAAAATAAAACCAATATCATCAATGATAGAAAAAGTAGAGATTATATTTGTATCAATAAGAATAGGTCTTGAAGCCATATTCGACCGCCCTAATCATCAAGAACAGAAGCTTTCTTATCAAGTTTTTCTTCGCGATCAACAACGATCTCGACCTCTATTCCTCTGTCTTTCAATATTTCCTTAAATGAGATTATATTCATATCAGCAATTTCAGCGGCTTTGCCAAGGGTGACCTTTCCGCTTTTAAACATTTCAATTGCTGCGGATAATTTCAGATTTGCCTTTGTATCAAAAAGGAGCCTTAATGCATCGCGAACAACATCGGATTTGCTGGAATAATATCCAGCTTTTACCACTGAATCTATCTCGTTTTCATATATAGGTGGGATACTGTACGTCGAGGCCATTTGAACCCTCCAATATTACTATATATTATTATCTCATAATAAATGTTGCGTTAATAATATATTTAAATCAATGAAAAACGTCATCTGATAGATCTCTCCTTCTTACGCGATCCGCGGAGATGTCAGTTGATCGGTGGGGCCCTCTCAACGTCATCATCCGGGAAATCAGATTCCTTTCCATCAATGGCGATGTTCTTGAAATCATACGAACCCTCCTCATGTGGTTCATCTATCTGTCCCTTCTTTTTCAACAGATAGAAGATACACCCCCCTATCAAAGCTAACACTAAAATGATAATTGTGATCAGAACCAACCAGGGGAACCTCTCCTCTCCGTCGTTGACGGGTTTCCCCCATATCTTCGAAAGGTCTCCGACCTCTATGTGACCGGGTTCGGAACGGTTACCAACACCAGCATCGCTCACGGCGAAGATGTAGTATCGGTAGGTCGTGTTCGAGGAGATGTCGGAATCAAGATATATCGTGAGCGTTG
>JAGLEG010000025.1 GCA_023145185.1 Thermoplasmata archaeon | reverse complement strand
AGGGAGCCATTCGCCGAGATCGGGGAGACGAAGGCGGGAGCCAGGCTCATAGTGGAGCTTCCCGGCGTCCCGCAGGACTCGATCAAGATGGAGGTGTCCCGGGACCTGGTCACCGTCGTTGGCAAGGGCAGCAGGGGGAACTTCAAGACGATACAGGTGATGCCCTTCGACCCGGACCCCGAGAACGTGGTAGTGACCTACTCCAATGGGGTCCTGGTGGTAGAGGTGGCACGGATGGGATCCGGGGAGGGGTCCCCTCAGGCGAATGGAACCGTGAAGATAGAGCCCCCCGGGAAGGGCCCTGACGCTCCCGTGTCAGATCTGGAGAAGGTCTCACAGGAGAAAGGGCTCCTCGAGGAGAGGGCACGCATACTTCAGAGGGATTTTCACAACCTCAAGAGGAGGCATGAGGGCGAGAAGGAGTCGATCGCTGACAGGAAGGTAACCGAGATCGCCATGGGCCTTATCGAGGTCCTGGATGATTTCAACAGGGCGAGGGAGTCGGTCCTCATGTCCGAGTGCCCCAAGGGCACCTCGGATAACATCCTGAAAGGGCTGGAGATGGTGGAGAGGCGGGTGCACGGCCTATTCGACAGCATCGGGATCAAGAGGATACGGTCCATTGGAATGCATTTCGATCCACTGTATCACGAGGCGATCGGCCGATCCAGCGACCCAAAGATAGAAGATGATATGATCACGGATGAGAAGGTGGCCGGCTTCTTCTACAAGAAGGATGCGCTCAGGCCGTCGCAAGTTATTGTCAACAGAAGGCCCGATGAAAAGGGCGCTGATAACAAAGAGATAAAGAGGTGAAATAAAATGGGAAAGATCATAGGAATAGACCTGGGGACCACGAACTCCGTGGTCGCCGTGATGGAGGGCGGCCAGCCGGTCGTCATACCGAACAAGACCGGGGGGAGGACAACCCCCTCCGTGGTGGGAATTACCAAGAAGGGCGAGAGGCTCGTGGGAGACCTCGCCAAGAGGCAGGCCGTGGCCAATCCGGACAATACCATAGCCTCCATAAAGAGGAAGATGGGCCAGAAATCCAAGGTGAAGATGGCTGGTAAGAAATACTCCCCCCAGGAGATATCTGCGATGATCCTCCAGAAGCTCAAGGAGGAAGCGGAGGAGTATCTGGGGGAGGAGGTAAAGGAGGCCATAATAACCGTCCCCGCCTATTTCGAGGACGCCCAGAGGCAGGCCACAAAGGATGCGGGCAAGATAGCGGGCCTCGATGTGAAGCGGATCATCAACGAGCCCACGGCCGCTGCCCTGGCATACGGCCTTGACAAGGAGGAGGACCTCACCATACTCGTGTACGATCTGGGAGGCGGTACCTTCGACGTATCCATCCTTCAGATCGGAGGCGGGGTGTTCCAGGTCAAATCGACCTCCGGGAACAACCATCTTGGAGGAGACGATTTCGACAGGAAGGTGATGGAGTGGATATCCGGGGAGTTCAAGAAGGAGTACGGGGTCGACCTGCTGAAGGACAAGCAGGCGGTCCAGAGGCTCAAGGACGCGGCCGAGAAGGCCAAGATCGAGCTCAGCGGAACCCCCTCCACCCATATCAGCATGCCATTCATAACACAGGGAGATTCCGGCCCTCTCCACCTGGAGATGGAGCTGACCAGATCGACGTTCGAGGAGCTGATAAACGACCTCGTCGTAAAGACTCAGACCCCGCTGAGGAACGCCCTGAAGGATGCGAAGCTCAAGCCGGAGGATATCGACAGGGTACTTCTGGTAGGGGGTTCGACCAGGATACCGTTCGTGCAGGAGAAGATCAAGGAGGTCCTCAAGAAGGAACCCACCAAGAACATCAACCCCGATGAGTGCGTTGCCATAGGTGCGGCCATACAGGCGGGCGTTCTGACCGGGGAGGTGGGAAAGGACATGGTGCTTCTAGACGTTACCCCGCTCTCGTTGGGTATCGAGACGCTTGGAAGGGTGATGACCAAGATCATCAACAGGAACACCACGATCCCCACCAAGAAATCGAAGATATTCTCCACCGCGTCGGACAACCAGCCGCAGGTGGAGATACACGTGATACAGGGAGAGCGCGCAATGGCCGACGACAACAAGACGCTGGGCAATTTCACGCTGCTGGGGATACCACCAGCGCCGAGGGGGCTGCCGCAGATCGAGGTGACCTTCGAGATAGACGTGAACGGCATAGTCCACGTCACGGCGAAGGACAAGGCGACGGGCAACTCACAGGACATCGTGGTCTCCGGTACGGGGGCCCTCTCCGATGAGGAGATCGACAGGATGGCCGACGACGCGGAGAAGTTCGCGGACGAGGACAAGGAACGTCTGGAGAAGGCGGAGCTCCTCAACAACGCCAACAGCCTGGTGTACACCACAGAGAAGGCCATGAAGGACTACAAGGATAAGCTGGACGAGTCGGACGCAGAGCAGGTGCAGTCCAAGGTGGACGAGCTCAAGGAGGCTCTGGAGGGAGATGACACCGACCAGATCAAGGAGGCGGTGGATAGCCTCTCCGAGGCGTCACAGAGCCTGTTCGCCAAGATGTACCAGGAGGCCGCCAAGGAGGAGGCCCCCCAGCAGGAAGACGGAGAGGCCCCGGAAAAGAAGAAGGGCTCCGATGACGACGACTTCATCGACGTCGATGCGGAAGATGCGTGAAATAATGTAGAGGGGGGAGCATATCCCCCCTTGACCCATATTGAATAAGAACGGATGTGTACCGATGGCAAGGGATTACTACGAGGTGCTGGAGCTCGAAAAGGAGTCCAGCAAGGAGGAGATCGAGAAGGCATACCGCAAGCTCGCCCTCAAGTACCATCCCGACCGGAACACGGACGACCCCAAGGCTGCAGAGAAGTTCACGGAGATAACCCAGGCCTACGAGGTTCTCTCCGATGATAACAAGAGACAACAGTACGATCAGTACGGTTTCACGGAGGATGATGAAGGCGGCGGAATGCATCAATATCAGATGCACAACATGGACCTCAACGACGCCCTCAACATGTTCATGCGCTCTTTTGGAGGGGGTTTCGGGTCCATCTTCGGCAACGGGGATGACGGCATGTTCTCAAGGCGGCGGCCCGTTGCAGGGGACGACCGCGTTCTCCACGTGGTCATCACCCTCGAGGAGGCGTTCTCCGGGGTGGAGAAGGAGATAGAATCGAACAGGCTCGCCAGGTGCCCGGAGTGCGGTGGGAGCGGCTCCAGGGATGGAAAAGCACCCGTGGGGTGCCCCGACTGTGGGGGCGCCGGACAGAGGAGGATGGTCAGGAGGCTTGGCCCGGTCCAGTACGTCACCACCACCACGTGCAATCGCTGCGGTGGGGAGGGGTCCATCATCAAGGATAAGTGCAAGAGGTGCCGGGGGGCCAAGAGGATCGGGGAGACCATCAAGAAGATGGCGCCGATCCCTGCG
>JAGLEG010000249.1 GCA_023145185.1 Thermoplasmata archaeon | reverse complement strand
CGGCAAGTGTTACGGATATCCCCAAAAGCAGAACGGTGCCGATCGCCTCCGATACCGCCTTGATGTCGGAGCGGTTGAATCTTCTCATTACCATAAAGAGAAAGTTAAAGCCCAGTTTTTTCATAACATTCACTCCAGAATGAAGGGCATTGGTCCAACTACATATATAATCAGTAAGCGGTAAGTACCGTCAATGTACCTATGTAAGGGTGAATTGCCATGGTCCTCCGAGTTGGTAAGAACTGCCGATCCACATATAGAAAGAGCGTTTCTGAACGATCTTCACTCTTCCATTTCCAATTCAAAATCCACATCGCCGATATATGCGTCGTATCTGACCTTCAGCTCCTGGTTGAGGAGTATCTCCTTTGCCTTGTTGACCATGACCATCATCTCCATGGCCTCCTCGGAATCAATGGAGTCATCCAGGTTTACCCTGTCGGGATGGTAGAAGGCAGCAAGTTTCCTGTATGACCTCTTGATCTCCTTCTCTTCTGACGTCAGCTCAACGCTCAAAACTTCATAGAGGTTGTAGTTGAAGCTGAACTCATCCTCATCATCGTTTATGGCTGCATCCTCGTCGATGGCAGGTGCTGCCTGGAACTGTTGCTGGGCATACATCTCCTGAAGCCTTCTGGCTATCTCGGCAGCGCTCCCGTCATCAAGGCCATCTTCATCCAGTATGAAATCGTTCCTGTTGTTATCCCTGACCTTCTTGGATATGACCAGTATCACCACAACCAGTATCACGATCAGGATGACTATCAGTACGAAGGAGACAAGGTATATCATGGGCGGCTCGAGGAGCTGCTCGATAAGGGTCTCCTCGACAACCTCCTCCTTCACCTCGATGACCGTTATGTCGAAGGATGCAGATCCCACGGAGCCCCATGGGTCCCTGGCTTCGACCATGACGGTGTATTCACCTGGATAAACGGTGAAAAGGGATTTATTCAACTTCTCTCCGGTGAACTCATCCCCGTTGAAATAGTACTTGTATATGAGGTTGGTATCATCCTGGTCCGAGGATAGTTCTGACCCTACCAGGCTGAGGGTATCATTCTGAAGATATGATCTCCCCTTGAAGATCTCCGGGATCAAAACTATCGGAGGAGTGTTAACGTGAATGGGAATATCTTCGGAGATGCCGAGATTGCCAAGGGCGTCCTTCGCCCTGAACCTGAGATGGGTATTTCCCTCACCTATCATGCAGGTGGTCGTCCCATTGACGGTGATCATGTGGCCGTCCTCCACATCCTCTGCCGGGATCCATTCAGACCAGTTGCCCCCTGCGTTCTTGTACTGGTATTCCGTGGAGGTCCCGTCAACGTCGATATGGTACTCTTTGGGCACTTCCTGTATATCGATGGACCAGTTGACGTCTTCCGTGGGCGATTTTTCCACGGGTTTCTTGAGGGTGAAGGTTGGACCCATACCGTCCACCTCAAGGGCATAATCCCATATCTCCACCTTCATCTTTCCAGAGGAGGGCATATTGGGGATGGCCATTCCGATCTCGACGATGCCCTGCTCCATCGCTGGAAGTTGGACGTCGGCAGTGAAGCTTCCACCGGATATGGTCCCGTTCCAGGAAGAGGTTCCGATCGTCAATTGAAGCGTTATCTCGTCGTACATCGGGGAAAGGCCTGTGAGGTTCACGGCGGGGTTGGGATGGTAGTAGAAGAGGTCAATGCTTGAGAAATGGATCGACGTATTGGCGCTCACCACGTCGTCCTGCTCGATGATCCTGTCGAGGGAGTCGAAAACATCTCCGATAACGGGGGTGTCGAGCGATCCAAACACCTGGACGGTCACAACGCTGTCAATGACCGGTCTGACCACGGTGTTATCCGAGAGCGTTACCACCGGTTTGAAGGTGATCTTATCGTTATGAGACCAGTTAAGGTGGAACAGTATCTCGAAGGAAAATGTGAAGTTTTCGCCCACTATGCTTGAGATATCAGGTGACCTTACCTCGACCTGGCCGTCAGAAAAATGTGATGAGAGCGTGCTGATACCGGTATTGAACGAGAAGAGGTCGAAGCTCAACTGGCCTGCGTTCTTCTCAACAACGCTCATGTTGATCCAGGTGACGTCGCCGATGACGATATTCGAAAAGTTCATTTCCACCTCGTACCAGTCATATCCCGCAAGGAATATTATCGAATTGTCATCATCCACCCCGGACCCCTGTGCGGTCATGGAGTATCCTTCTCCTGCCCTTGTCACCATCTCCCCTGATGATGGCATTGGAACTGTGGATATAATAAAGGATGCGAGCAGTAGAAATGCGATCAAGACCCTCTTTCCCGACATGGGTGACCAACCGTATATCCTTATTATAAGTTTTATGTATCTCGATGGTGAATTATTCAAATAAAAGTATAAAATTTAAAAAGGATTGGAGTCTATAGGTATTTCGCCCAAGTGAGTGGAAATACTGATGGTGGTGTATATTTGAGTCCGGAAGAATCATCCAAGACCATATTTGAATGCCCTGCCTGTGATTCCAAGTTCAAAGCTGTTGCACAGAATAGGCCCCGGGCTTACAAGTGCCCCAGATGTTCCTCGGAGGTGACCATATTTCCAAATGGGAGGATCAGCATCGGGGACAGGACCAGTGAAAAGCATGTCCCAGAGGCAACAGGGATCAAAGAGAACAGGTCGAAGGTAAAGGGCACCTTCCAACACCTTGACATGCTTGATAAGATAGAGATGGAGCTGTCGACAGAGAAACAGACCAGGATCAAAGAGAGGGAAGAAAAAGAGATCATGTCCGAGCTCAAGGATCAGTTCAAGAGGCTCAAGGATAAGAAGAGAAGGGATGAAGAGCGGGAGCAGCTGGATAGACTGAAGGTGAAGTACGACAGGGAGATGACCCTTCTCAAGGACAAGTGCAGGACCGAACTACTGGATAAGGACATGAAGATCGCAAATTTGAGGGAGGAGGTACTCAAACTTGCGGAGTCGGAGAGGGACAACAGGGAGACCAGGGTGGCATATGATCTGCTGCTCGATGAGAAGAAGACCCTCGATGGGGAGCTGGGCGAGGCCCGAAAGACCCTTGACGATGAGGCATCCAATATCGGCAAGCTGATCGCAGAGAGGAACGACCTCCTGGAGAAAAAGGCGGAACTGGAGGCGGAACTGGAGGAAAAGAGAAAGAGGGAATCCACAATAGAAAGCATATCGGAGAGGGAATCGAACCTCGTAAAAAGTGGGAGCGAATTGGAGGACAATAAACAGAAACTGGTGTCACAACAGGAAGAGATGGAGATGTTGAGGCAGGTTCTCGCCTCCCGGGAGGAAGAGCTATCCAGTAAGGGGAAGGATATCGATGAAATTGAGAATGATACGAAAAGATCTCGAACCGAACTTGATACCTACCGTGAACAGTTGAATGGATACAGGGACCAGATGGAGGAGCAGAGGGCCAGGATAGAGACCGATAGGGCGGAATTGTCAGGAATATCAAAGGAGAACGCTGAGAGGTCGAAAAGCATACAGGAGGCCATATCCGATATCGAGAAAAGGGAATACGATGTCGCTTCAAGGGGTTCAGTAATGGACGGGAAAGAGGCAGAGGTCACCAGGGTCAAACAGGAACTGGATGAGGCACAGAACCATCTTCAGGCTAGCGAATCATCCTTCAAGGATGAGGTGAAGAGAACCAAGAAAGACCAGATGGTCAAAGAGAAAGATCTATCCAAAAGGGAGAAAGAACTTGAAAAAAGAGGGTCAGCTCTCGAAAAGGACCATAAACAGAGAAAGGGGGAGAACGATAGCCAGAGGTCGGAGTTGGAAACGCTTGGGGCGGAACTAACAGAGAGGAAAAAGAGCGTTGGTTCCCTTGAGGCAGGGGCTAAAAAAGAGGCCGCCAAAAACAAAAGAGAGCAGAACAAGCTGCAAAAGGATCTGGACAAGAGGGATAAAGAACTGTTGAAAAGGGAGAATGGCCTCATCAAGAAAGAGAAAGAGCTGGGAGACCTGAGGGTCCAGCTCAGGGGTAAACTGGGAGAGGTAAAGGAGGAGAGGGACCGCACCTCCCAGATAGATGCGATGACGAAGAGGATGTCACATCTGGAGACGTCGCTCGCGGAAAGGGAGATACAGGTCGACCAACTCGAGAGGGCGGTACAGGGGGATGTGGAGGTTCCGGAGGTACTTCGTCAGACCATCGAGATGAAGAGGGTACATATCCTGGAGGGAAGGGCACAGCTGGAAGGGTACAGGATGCAGCTCGACCAACACGGTAGATCCCTGGAGAAGCGGAACAGGGAGATCACAAAGAGGTTCGACGAATCCCTGGAGAAGGAAGGCCTTACAGAAGTGCTGGAAGAGGTGAAAGGTCAGTTGAAGACCAGGAACGATCACATCGCAACCTTTGAAAAGAGGCTGGAGGCATTTGAGTCCCGTGAGGCTGAAACACCTGCAGAGGTCCCAGAGGACATCGAGGAAAGGGCTCAGCAGCTGGAGGATTATGGAAAGCAGCTGGAAAGATACAGAAAGCAGCTTGATAACACATCGCATCAGATCGCCGAGAAGGGGGATTCCCTTTCCCTGAAGGAGAAAGAGTTGGGTGAGGAGAAAGCATCCCTGGAAGAAAAGGTGGGAGAGATCGAGGCGGTATCGCAAGATCTGAAGGAGCGCAGTGTGGAACTTGGATCATTGGAGAGGTCGCTTGAGGAAGAGAGAGAGAACGTCGTCAGCCTGCGAGAGGACCTGAAAAAGAAGATAGAGGCCTTTGGAAAGAAGGAAGAGGAGATATTCAACGACAGCAGCAAAAAGGCAGAAGAGCTGGACAACCTCAAGAAGGACCTGGAAAATAGGTCCATGAAACTGGATGTGCAACAGCAGGAGATAAACCGATCAGGCGACGAGGAGGTCATATCACTCAGATCGGCCGTCGTTGAAAAGGATGAGAGGATAAAGAAGCTTACATCCGCCGTTGAGGCCCTCAAAAAGAGGGCTGAAAAGGTTAAGAAGGAGTCTTCTCCCACAACAGAAAATGAGGATAAGGCCGAAGATGAACCGGTGGAAAAGAAGCCCCCAAAGCGAAGGAGGAGAACCACAAGAAAGGCGGTCAAGCAGGAGCAGAAGGAGGAGATATACACCTGTCCTCACTGTTCAAAGGAGATCACGCACGATCAGTTGGATAGCGGAAAATGTCCATTATGCGAGGGAGTATTCCGGGTGGAATCAGAGGAGATAACACTCAACATATTCCAGTGCCCGAACTGTGGAAAGAACCTGACAGAGGAGGTTGCCGACAAGGGCAAATGCCCCTACTGTTCGATAGGGTTCTCGATGGAATGATCATAGCTGGTAGATAATATCAAGGTTGTAGAGCCTGACCATCCCAGTTTCACGTGATAGTGCCGATAAAGGTATCCTCACGGTGTCACCATCGTTCGAATGACCGGCCATGTAATCGTTGATCTCATCGGCCAGGTCGATCTGAACCTGGTAGTCCATGAAACCATCCTCCAGGAACTCGTATGTCCCGTCATTGCCCAGGTCCAGGCTGAACCCGGTGGGATAGTAATAACAGTCGAAGACGACGGCATATCCCGTGTTCACAGATGTTACGACGATATCCTCCCTGCCATCCCCGTCGAAATCCGCGGAGTCGATCATGTAGGGCCCCGACCCGATATTGTAATCCCGTACGTGTTGGAATCCGGTTCCCTCAATATTACGAAGGAATGATATGTCGTTGCTGAGTGAATTGGTGACCACTATGTCGTTCCAGCCATCCTGATCATGATCGATGTAGCTGACAAAAAGAGGTTTGAACCCGACGGTAACGTCCTCAAGCTTTGTTAGATATCCATCTCCATCGTTGATAAGTATCGTTACGGTATCGTCCTTTGAGTTGGATGAGACCAGATCGAGGCTTCCGTCGCCGTCGACGTCGAAGATCGCTGCGGAAGTAGGCTCTTTGCCTACCTTGTAGTCCACTATATTATCAAAGTTAAAATTCCCATCGTTGAGCAGGATGGAAATGGTGTCCGTGGGGTCAAGATCATCTCCCCTGTTCACCGTGATCAGGTCGTAGTGGCCGTCTCCGTTCATATCTTCCATTAGCGCATCGTAGGGCATGTGATCGCCCAGGTCCACCGTGAAATAGTCGTTGAAAGTGGTGTTGTCAAGGATAGAAGTTCCGTCGTTGAACATGATCGTCGTGGTGTTCTGAAAGTAGTTGGAGGTGTACAGGTCGATGAAACCATCGTGGTTGATATCCTTGGCCCTGAGGCTGAAGGGGTAGCCGCCTATATCGAACCAGTGTCTCTCGGTGGTGAAGCCACCGTTCTTGTCCGATTCCAGGATGACTATCCTGAAATTCGCCTCGTCCGCCGATGCCCCGTCGATATATCCATCGTTGTTGAAATCGGCAAGGATCACGGCATACGGCTCAAGACCTATGGGGTACTCCTTGTTTGGTGAAAATCCCCCAACACCGTCGTTTCTCAAAATGGAGACGGTGGACCCGAAATAGTTGGCAGTTGCGATCTCGGGGGACCCATCGTTGTTGAGGTCATGGGCGAATACCCCCCTGGGGCTGTTTCCCGTCCTGAACTGCCTGTAGGTGCTGAACACTCCCCTGTTGAGGTTGATCAGCACGGAGACCGTACCGTTGCTCCCGGCCACCTGCGTTTTAGACCTTCGGTCGGACGTTAGAACATCGAGGTCACCGTCACCATCGAAATCGAAAAGCTCGAAAGAGGAGGGGCTCATCCCGGTATAGTACATGGTGTAATCGCCGAAATAGCCGTCAGCCTTTCCCGGAAAGACCATGATGGAATCTGCGGATTTGGATAACACGACCATATCCAGGCGGCCGTCCCCATCCAGGTCGGTCAGGGCCTGGGATATGGGATCATAGGCTTTCAAACTCTCAGAGTCCAACTCGCTGACCGACCCTCTCAGGAAATCGCCGTTGCCGTCGCTGAGGATGTATGAGACCTCGTTGTACCCCCAGTTGGTCATTGAGATGTCCGGCCTTCCGTCCTGGTTGATATCTCCGATGTCGATGGAAAGCACTCCTTTCTGGGTCTTCAGGTCGTTGACATATCTGGTGAAATTGTTAGATCCCGTGTTCCTCCAGACTGAAACCGTGTGGTACCAGGAGAGATATCTGTTCTTCTCGGGGTCGAATATCT
>JAGLEG010000248.1 GCA_023145185.1 Thermoplasmata archaeon | reverse complement strand
CTTCCCACAGGGCCAGGGTCTCCCTGGCCTCCTCCTCATCGAGGATCTGAAGGGCGAAGCCGGCGTGTACTACCACCCACTCCCCTATCTCGGGCTTCACGAAGGTGATGTCCACCTCCCTGCGGGTGCCGCCGTAATCCACCATTGCTCTCTTATCGTCAAGGATCTTCACGACCTCTCCGGGAATGGCCAAGCACATGGACACGGTAGAAAGTGGGGACGTTTATCACCTTTGTGGTTGAAAGTGGGCGGTACTCTATAGCTGTGATGCCACCACCACGGCCTGCCCAATGGAGATGCCCCCATCGCCCGGAGGCACCCGGGAGTGAAGAACGGGCCTGGCGCCGACCCTTTCACAGCTTCTGAGAAAGCTCTTTACTATCGGGACGTTGTACGAGACCCCTCCGGTGATCCCCACATAAGGCCTTCCTTCGTCGTCCGTGGATCCCCTTGCGGACGCAATATCCGCTGCCTTGACCACAAGGTCGAAAGCGACGCTCTCCACAAACCCCATGGCGATGTCTGGAAGGGACCCATGGTCAGGTACAGAGCCTGGAGAGAGGGTGGTGCCCTCCGGCCACAGCTCCCCAAGAAGCGTTCTCCATCTGGAGGTGATCTCTATCCCGCCGCCGGAGATCGGCCGGTCAAAGGGCTCCGTCGCCGGATCCCTGGACCTCCCCAGCAGGGTTTCGAGCCTTATCGCCGGCTCCCCGTCGTACGTCCTCCAGGTGACCCCGAGAAGCAGGGCGGAGAGCCCATCGAGCAGCCGCCCCATTGAGGAGGTCATCAACGAGCTTCCATGTGTCCTCTCCAGGATAGTCTCAAGCCTTTCGTCCCCCAGCGCCAGCTCCCATCCCGCCTCCCTGCAGAGCCATCTGGCTATCCTCTCGGGATGGTGAACGGAGGCGTCCCCGCCGGGGATGCCGAAGGGCTCAAGGTGTGACGTACGGACGTACCCCTGATGGTCCACCCACATGGATTCACCCCCCCACGGTTTTCCATCGTCCCCATGTCCCACGCCGTCGACCACGATGCATCCCATCGAGGGGAGGTCTGCATCGACAAGGAGGGACGCCCCATGTGCGTGGTGATGCTGGACCCTTACCAGGTCCACCCCTTCCTCCTTCGCCACCTCCGATCCATATCTGCCGGTATTGTACCTTGGATGGAGGTCCACCCCGACGGCCTCGATATCGCCCACGCCGAAGAGGTACCTCATCCTGCCGTTGCTCTCCCTGAGGTAATTCATTACCGAGGGGTGCCTGCTGTTGCCGATATAGGGGCTTGTGAAGACCCGCCCCCCCCGGGTCACGGAGAGGGAGACGTTCCTCTCGGCCCCCAGTGCCATCACCTTTCCGGTGAACGGGATGGCCAGGGGGTCGGGGATCAGGCCCCTGCCCTTTCTGATCGGGAACGAGAACATGTCGAACGGCCCCGGCCTGCGGACCGCGGAGCCGACAGGTGGGTGCGGGACCACGACGGAATCATCGCACCTTGCCACGATCTCCCTGTTGTGGACCAGGTAGCCGTCCGCCTCCAGGTCGGAGATGTCCTCCATCTCCAGGGCCATGGGCTCCCCCGGGAGGTTTCCCGACGTCATCACCACCCATGGATGGGGGAACCCAACCTCTGACAGCGCCGAGAACAGCAGGTGGTGTGCGCCCGAGTAAGGGAGGTAGATGCCCACATTGCCAAGTCCAGGCGAGGCCAGGTCCAGCCCCTTCCGCGCCCACTCCGGCGCGTCGGGACGTTTCTCCATCAGAACGATGGGCCGCGCAGGTGATGAGAGGATACTGCGCCCTTCCCCTGATGATCTTACGATGAGATCGGCGCTGTTGAGGTCACGGACCATCAGGGCAAAGGGTTTGAACGGCCTCCCGTACCACTCCCGGAGCCCCTCGAGCCGGGACGGCGCGCAGCATATGTGCATGCCCCCCCACCCCTTCATGACGATCCTTCCACCCTTTTTGATCTCCCTGGCCGCGCGGAGGAACGCATCCCACCCTGAGGCGCATTCCTTCATGTCCCTTCCCAGGTACGTGTAGGCCGGCCCGTCCTCTCCGCACGATATGGTCTGCGCGTGGAACCTCCTGAGTGTGGGGTCGGTGTATTCGTCCGAGCAGCTGGCACAGAGGTCGAAGGGCTCCATTGCAGTCCTCTCCCGGTCGTAGGGCAGGGATCGGATCGCAGTGTATCTGGCCCCGCAGTCCGTGCAGTTGGTGAAGGGGAACCTGTATCTTCTTTCATCCTGGTCGAACATCTCATCGAGGCATTCCCGGCACGTTGCCGTATCCGGGGGGAGGGATGAATCCATGCTCCCCTCTCTTGAGGGAGCGATGCTGAATCCGGCAGGCTCCTCCATGTCCAGGTCGGCCCAATTCATCTCCCTGGGATCGACGCCCTCGATCCTGGCCATGGGCCCCAGCTCCTCTTTTACACCTTTTAAAAAGCTTTCAACGTCCATATCAACGCCGATGGTCACATGGGACCCATCGTTCCTGACGAACCCCCGACGCCCCATCCGGTCCGCTGCCCGCTTGACCGATGGTCGGAATCCGACCCCCTGTACGACGCCGGTGATATGGATAAGCCACATGGGTCCTACCCTCGGATCCCCAGCGCCTTGATCAGGTCCTGCACCCCTTCTCCCGTTTTCGCATTGGTGATAACCACCTCCGCACTGGGTTTGACGGTCCTGGCATCGGAGACAAGGATGTTCACATCCACCTCCATTATCGAGGCCAGGTCGGACTTGTTGATGACTATGACGTCCGCCTCCTTGAAGATCAGGGGATGTTTTCTCACCATGTCGTCCCCCTCTGTTACGGATATGACCACGATCCTGCTATCGGTTCCGAGTGGGAAATCGGCCGGGCAGACCAGGTTCCCCACGTTCTCGATGAAGAGAACGTCGAGAGGCCCGAGGTCGATCCCCTCAAGTGCGTGTTCGGTCAGGTGTGCGTCCAGGTGGCACTCCTTTCCCGTGTTGAGGTTGACGGCAGGGATGCCCAGGGCGTTGATGCGTTTGTAATCGTCATCTCCCATGACGTCTCCCAGAACCGCCCCACATCTGACCCCCTTCTTCCCCAATGACTCACAGAGCCTCTGGATCAGGAGGGTCTTGCCAGACCCGATCGAGCCCATAAGGTCGAAGGACCTGACGCCCGATCTGCCCAGTAGATCGTGGTTCTCCGCTGCCAGCTTTCTGTTCGCATCGAGAAGGTCCTTCTCCATGTCTATGGGCATCACTTGGTGCATGAACCCCCTATGTTGAGGTGGGATAAGGCTGTTTCTCCCTGAAAATGGGGCCGTGCTGGGCTGAATATTGGCATTTTCTGGTCCCGTTTTGCTGTCCTAACGTCCCATTTTTTAATATTGCACTAGGAAACCTAATAAATAATGGTAACTCTATTATCTTGACCGACTAGGCGTGCTGTTGGCACGCTGGGGACTTAGAAGGGTTTAGCGGTATACGTTGAGACCGTTCTACTGGGAGGCAAAGGATATGAGAAAGACCTTGGGGTTGTTATTTGTAGTGATGCTTATGCTGACCGCCCTCCCCTTCTGGGCTGAAGGAGAGCCCACGAGGGAGGCAGATGTTAGTTTGACCGAGCTTGTCATAAACGGGGACGTTGGTCCCGGAGGGGAGTACGAGGTGGGAACCCATACGCTGTTCGCCACCCTGGATAATGTGGGAAATGAATCATATAACGGGATCATCGAGTTCCACGTGCAGATCGCATACGATGGGAACGCCACCCTCTACGAGGAGTACACCTATGTGACTCCCTCACCGATCCTGATCGACGCCGAAGGCCAGAGGATGATCGATATAGGTGAGGTCCTCTTCGAGGAGGACATCTTCGATATCCTGGTGGAGGCCAACCTCTTGGGGAACTTCACCTCATTGGGTGATACCTTCATCTTCATGGATGTCCTGGACCTCTCCATCGAGAACGCATTCATTGATCCAGGTGTGGAGATATTCAAGGGAGACGTTCTGACGCCCCTTGCGAATATCACCTACCTCGGGAACCATCCAAACTGGGCTGACATCCTGATGGTCAATCTGAGCATTTACGACGTCGCGGCCGATTCGGTGGTCTACAACGACCTACTCGACAGCTTCAGCCTGGGCTCGCAGAAGCAGCCGGGTGAATACTTCATAGTATCGGGGTTCGACACCTGGACCGTCTCGTCCAGCGGGGCGCACAGGGCCGTGTTCAACGTCACCTACGACACGTACGACCTTGAGAACAACGTGGATGTCGTGGAGTTCGAGGTCTCATGGGTCCCCTCCATAGAGGGATATGTCAACACCACCGGCGGCACCCCCTTGATCGGCGTTATCGTCGAGGCAATGAAGGGGAATTTCTCCGCGGTGGCGATGACCAACGAGACCGGATATTACGCCATCTACGACCTGGATG
>JAGLEG010000247.1 GCA_023145185.1 Thermoplasmata archaeon | reverse complement strand
GACAGACAGAGGGAGACTCACGCTCGCTGGGGGAGAGCGCCTTGAGGTTCTCCTTGGACTGGGACACGTCCAGCGTCAGGTGGGCAGCTGACGGGGCCCGACCGCCCTGCGGCTCGTCCTTGTGACGTCCCCCGGGCCAGCTCCCCGCGCCTGGGGCACACAGCGCACCGTCAGCATCGTCCTCGTCATCATCGTCCTCGTCCTCGTCATCGTCCTCGTCCTCGTCCTCGTTCTCATCCTCGTCCTCATCCTCGTCCTCATCATCCTCTTCGATCTCGATCTTCTTCTCCTTGACCGGGTCCTTCGCCGGGGTCTCTTTCTTCTCCGATGTCACCTTCGCCTCATTCCTGTTGTTGGTCATCCTGGCGAACATGAACACGGCGATCAGAATGAATATTCCCAGCATTACGCTCCCCGCTCCCTCGGAGATGATCTGCCCATCATCCTTCACTACCTGGACCTGTTCAGAGGGAATGATCCTGTCCTTTATCCTCACCGAAAAGGATTCGGTCTCCGCCTCGGAGTAGGTCCTGCTCCTTCCCTGAATATCCGAATATGAGAAAAACACGGTGAAGGAGTATGTGGTCCCATCGCCGATCTCCTTACCTGCCCTCATGGTGATGGTAAAGGTTATCGTGTCCCCCGGCTCAAGATCTCCAAGGTCCTGCTCTTCCGATATAATTTCGAACAGGGCGGAATTGTATGGAACCATGGCCATTATATCAGACGCGGTGGAGCCTCCGTAGTTCATGACGGTCAACTCAACGTCGAACTCCTGGTTCCGGTCCACAATGGGCGCTTCGACCTTGATAATGCGCATATCTGGCAGTTTATGGTATATGTCGAACCTTATGTACAGACTGCTGCCGGAGAACATCTCGTCATACGTTCCAATGTCATCGAAGTATGCGAAATATATGTTACCGGAGTAGGAATTAATGAAATACCTATTTTCACCATCCGGTCTGAAATGGAAGGTGTAGTGGAATATATCGTCAGGTCCAACGGCCCCTATATCCAGAGGTGAATCTGTAGATACGAACCCCGTCGAGGATGAGGTGAAGAAACAGGAGAGGTTCTTGGCCCCTCCGAGCCCCATGTTCTGCATCTCCACTGTAACCTCCACGGACCGGTCATCCAGTATGTCTCCCACCTCGATATTGAGAAGCCTGAACGATGGCTGTCGTGCCCTGAGCTGAATGTGCGATGTGAACGTCAGGCTCACCGGATTGTAGTTCTCATCGTACCCGACCATGTCCACCTGAAAGAAATTGATCCCGGGCATGGCATCATCCCGTATCTTGGCGTAGAAGTAGAAAGTGTCCGACTGGGTGGAGGAGGATGTAGAGGCCGAAAGGCCACTGCGGTATATCGGTGGAAGCGTTGTCATATTCTCATCCCCGCTGGCATAAGGCAAGGAGAAGGGCGAGCCTCCATCCGTATGGATATGATACTCCAGATTCAGGAACCGATACATCTCGTAATTGTACACCCTCAGCCGCATGTACGCGCTTCCGGTCCCTGGATACTGGTTCTGTCCACTATCTATATACCCATTTATATTGGGACCTGCGGGATCGGGTAGCACCTCGATCAACAGGTATTGATTATAGGTACCACTACTATCCTCGGGATAATCTATCTGCTGCATGATGTTCCTGTGCTCGTATCTGCCGATCTCATCCCAACCTCCAGCCTCCTTTTCCTCCACTACGTTTCCCGTAATACCCGTATCCTGGTACTTTACCTTGTAATCGATAGGTAGCTTGTAGAGGCCCGGTGGCAGCCTTGGCAGGAAGTTGACCAGGGAGAAGGTCACGGTCGACGAACCACCCACGGCAAGGGTTGGTATCTCGAACTCCTGAGGCTCATATCTGTCGTTGGCATTACTGTTCTCATCGTACCATATAGATCCACTTCCGTAATACTTCGCATTGTCTGTATCCAGAGCCACTACGACATCCGTCAGGTCCACATTTCCCTCGTTGGTTACGGGGAACTCCATGGTATCTGGCATGTTGTTCTGCTGGAAGGTGAACAGAGGCGAGGTCAGATCATTGAACTCCGGGGGCATGATAAGAGGGGTGTATTCGACCATGAACTCGTAGAGTACGGGTGCCTCAACGATCTCCTCTCCATTCCTCAGATATGACATCTGTATGGAGACCTCATGAGCTCCTGGTGGGAAATCCTTGGGTATCGTCACCCTCCAGAAGATATTGTTGGCCAATGAGGATGAGGTGAACAGAGGGTCCTCCACGACTATTGGAGACCCGGGGAATGATACCACGGCCTCGATATCGGTGAGGGTTCCACTATGAGAATATAAGCTTCTTATCCCGAACCTCTTGTGGGTTGCACCCGAGTGAATATTATCGGTATTGAAGTTCTCCTCGAAGGCGTAGATCTTAAAGTAAGGTGAGCCATCTCCTCCAATGTAGCTCCTGATCCTGAAGCTCCTGTCGGTCACCTGGGATGACCAGCTCCAGTCATACTGTGTTCCACCATCCCAATCTACCATGTACCTGAAGTCAATGCGGGCCCTCATTTTGAGCTCACCTATGAAAACGTTGTTCGTCTTGACCGCAAAGCTCAATTGATTTGAGGAGACGTCAGCGTAGAAGTTCTCATTGTTTGATTGGGCTATCTCATAGCCGTCTCCGTCGTTATTGTAGAAAGAGCCCAGATCCTCCTCCCATATCAGGGGAGAGGTCGTGATCTCGTCCTCATTCTCGTCGAAAAGACCCAGAAAATGGATCTGGACCTCCTTTACGGTGCTGGTGTTGCCTGGATCTGATGAGCCTGCGAACTCGCTACCGTCATAGTAGTTGCGCAAATTCACGTAGAATCGATCGCCATCACCCGGTCGGAAGGTGTCCCCCCCCGTAGTGTAGAATGTGACGTCGAATGGTTCATCGATGGCAGCTCTTGTGGCCGTTGATCCCTCGGTCGGCCCAACGCCCAATACAAATATCCCCAGGACCGAGGTCCCGATGAATACCCATGCTATTAGCAGAGATTCTAATCTTCCCAATAAATCACCGAAATACGCATTCACTTCTTGCGTATATAGGTTTTTTCCACGAAAAATGGAATATCTCACTCAAAGCTATTGATGAGAGAAATGTAAATTATTTGCAATTGAAACATTTGATATCTATCATATCTGTTTTCCAACAGAACTATTTCAGGGAAATGATAAACAAGACCAAGGTTCGAATTCCGTTGCAGTTTCTTTTTCCGTCTAATTATGCCGTATCCATCAGAAAATACCATTGAGGATAGTAAGGATTTTAAACCAAATGGTTATACTCCACTCAGTCCAATCGATGCAGGCATGGTCCAGCTGGTTATGACTAAGGCCTTCCAAGCCTTCAACTCGGGTTCGAATCCCGATGCCTGCACTCTGTTTTCATAATGTTTTTATTCGTGCAGGCATCTGTAGGAAAAAACTGATTATTGATGATTTGATACGGTTTTTTCCATATGTTCCAGCCGTTGCCTATAAGCGCATATAATCTCCGTCTGGAACATCCCGATGCCTGCCTATGTAACTTTTCGAATAATTGTTGAGAGTAGGGATTCGAACCTTGGTCTTGATTCTTCCAATGAACACATGGAAGAATCAAGTGTGGCTAATTCCGTTTAAAATATAATGCACTATAGGAATTATGCCTACATCGAATGTTTGGAAAAACATAGTTTTTCCACACACAGGAAAAATGTAAGCATTTTTCCTATGTCCCGATGCCTTCACTTCGTTTTCATCATGTTTATATTCGTGCAGGCATCTGTAGGAAAAAACTGCTTAAAAATGATCAGATACGGTTTTTTCCTTATGTTCACGTCGATGCTATAAATATGATATTAATCTCCGTCTGGAACATCCCAGTACCCGCACCATCCCCTTCTCGTCAGATTAGAGGGTACACAGGCGATTGTGCTGGAAACTGAATATTTACGCTAAAAATGAATTAGATTATGCTTGAGCATTTTTAACTGGATCTGGATGTTCAATATACCATTAGTTACAAACATAACAACCAGGTCTGAAAAATCTAAGATTTTTCAAAGACCTTGAACATTTGATATAACGTCGATTGTGGGCAATGTTCAAGATCCCGATGCCTGCCTATGAAACTCCTTGAACACATTGTTGATAATGGGGATTCGAACCTTGGGTCCTGATGCCTACACTATTATATTGAGGGCCATCTACCATATCTTAAAATATTTTCTCACACATCTAAGTCAGAAGTAGACGAGAGGCAAAACAGCATGAGACCCCATTTCAAGATAACATTAGCGATTTCAATACTCATGACCTTCTCACCATTAATGACGATATTTCCGCAAGGTGTTGAAGCTGTAGAATTGACCAATGAAATTCTACTTTCGGATAATAATGAAGAACAGACCCTTAAACAATTTGATTCACTTTCTTCAAATTATTTCATACAGAATGATGGGCAAATGATTGGATCGGAATCACTATTCTACTCAACAAGCGGCGACATCCATTTTCTTCCTGATGCTGTTCTGATGAGATTCCGTGAACTTGAACCTGTCTTTGAAGATGAAAAGGAAAAGAGGGAGCTCATGGATCCATTCGAAGAGGATACGCCTGATTCATTCTATGAAAAAGGTGTTGTCCTGAAATATTCCTTTGTCGATGCAAATAAGATGGTGCCATATGGAAGGGGGAAATGTTCGTGGAACACCAACTACTTCAAGGGAAGTGACCCGGATCATTGGTACACAGATATCCCCAATTACAACGAGATCGTCTTTCCTGAGGTATGGGATGGAATAGATATAGTCTACAGGCTAAAGGATGGGAATGTGAAATATGATATCGTCCTCTCACCTGAAGCCGATCCAGGTTTGATACAGTTCAGGATCGAAGGAAATACAGATATTGTAATTGATGAAAGTGGCGATCTTGTGATAGGAACAGAATACCGGGACATTCTTGATTCGGGATTGATCGCATTCTATGGTGATTCGGAAAATGTGGGAATAGATATCGATTTCAAATTAATAAATAGGGATCATTTTGGCTTTGAACTGGGATCATATGACCGTTCCCGTGGAGTTGTTATTGACCCACTGATCTATTCAACATTCATCGGAGGAAATAGTGGTGACTATGGATATAATATTGATGTTGATTCAAGTGGCAATGCATATGTGACCGGCCAAACTTATGTTTCTACGACAGATTATCCAACAACAACAGGGGCTTACGACAAAACTTTCAACGGTGGTTCAGATGTGTTTGTCACAAAGCTAAATTCAGCTGGCTCTTCTCTGGTCTATTCAACCTTCCTCGGTGGGTCCAAAACCGATGAGGGAAGAAGTATTGCCTTCGACTCAAGTGGTAATGCATATCTGACTGGTTTTACCTCTGATTCTACGACAGATTATCCAACAACAACAGGGGCTTATGACAGAATACATAATGGTTATACTGATGTATTTGTGACCAAGCTGAATGCAACTGGGTCCTCCCTTATCTATTCAACATTCATCGGCGGGTCCAGTTCTGACAGTGGTTATGGTATTGCCATTGATTCCAGCGGTAATGCCTATGTGACTGGAAGAACTATTGATACAGATAATGATTTTCCTACAACATCGGGGACATATGACTCAACATTCAATGGTGGTTATGATGTGTTTATTACCAAGGTGAATT
>JAGLEG010000246.1 GCA_023145185.1 Thermoplasmata archaeon | reverse complement strand
TCCCATCCTTCCTTCCAAATAGCGAGGATGTTGTCTTCATCTCCCCTCCGTAACGGGAGTGGAGCTTCATCGAGAGGTTCTTTGCGAACGACTTCTCCCCCATGTATATGTCCCATCCGCCGCGAACCTTCAGCTCCTTGGTCACAAATACGTTGGGGTCCTTGATACCAGCCTCGAAGGTCTGGTCCTTTATCGAATCCAGAAGCTCGTATATCTGGTCATCATCAAGCCCGTCAAGGCCCCTGATCTGTATGATCGCCTCGAAGTAGTTGCCGTGTCTTTTGGAGCAGAAGATGCATACCATCGGGGTCATCCTCACCTCCATCGATATCTCCTTGCTCACCTGAAGGCCCTTGTACGTCCCCGACCCGGTGCCTGCTATCTTCATCACGCTGCCGTATTGATCGTCCACATGAAGGTCCAGTTTGACGGCCTTGAGGTCGCTTCTGGGCGTAATATGCCAGGATGCGACGGCCTTCGCTGCCTCCTCCTCGTCTCCCGGGCTCTCCTCCCAGCTCTTTCCCTTCAGCACCTTTCCACAGGAGGGGCACGCCTTTCCGTGAACCACCATGGGATTTTCAAATACCTGTATCGATCCCAGCAGACACTCACGACAGAGGTTTTCACTGTGCTGTTCCCTCTGTCCACATTTCAGGCAAAGCATCATTTCACCAATTGAGGTAGAGTAGAAAAAACTTTGGGAGGGTTTATTTCAGGTCCCATGCTCCCAAGATCCCAGGTATATCCTCTGTTCATCGGTGAGCTCATCTATGGAATACCCTATGGATGAGAGCTTGATCCGTGCCACCTCCTCATCCAGCTCGGGGGGAAATGGGATCACCTCCGCCGGAAGTTCCGAGGCCTTATTTACGATCAGCTGGCATCCAAGGGCCTGCATTGCAAATGACATGTCCATTATCTCCACGGGATGTCCCTGCCCAGCTACCAGATTTACAAGCCTGCCCCTTGAGAGAAGATATATCGTCCTGCCGTCGACGTCGTAGGCGGTGACGTCCGACCTTGCCTCCAATCCTTTTCTCTCTTCCAGATAGGCGGTATCTATCTCGTTGTCGAAGTGTCCGGAGTTGGCCAGCATGCATCCATCTGGAAGTTTTTCGATCACCTGGCGCGGAACCACGTCCTTGCACCCGGTGGCGGTTACGATCAGATTGGCGTCAAGGCACGCCTCCTCCATGGGAAGGACCCTGAACCCATCCATGACCGCCTCCACGCCCTTCACCGGGTCCACTTCCGTCACGGTGATGTTCGCACCCATCCCCTTTAGCCTCATGGAAATGCCCTTTCCACACCACCCGTAACCGGCCACCACGGCCCTCATTCCCGCCACGGTGAGGTTTGTTGCGCTCAAAATCCCATCCAGGGTGGACTGTCCCGTTCCGTACCTGTTGTCGAACAGATGCTTCATGTCCGCGTTGTTAACGCCCATCACCGGGAACATGAGCTTGCCCTCACCCTGTAGGGCTTTCAGTCGGATTATGCCCGTGGTGGTCTCCTCGCAACCCCCCATGATACCATCAAGGAGCTCCCTCCTCTCCGTATGGAGGATCCTTATCAGGTCTCCGCCGTCGTCTATGACGATCTGAGGCCTCTGGTCCAACGTCCAGTTGAGCGCATCGTAATATTGCTTTTTATCCTGGTCGTATCTCGCCCTCACCTCAAGCGTTCCAGGGGATACGTCCACCTCTGCCAGCGCCAATGCCACGCTGTCATCTGTTGTCAGTGGGTTGCATGACGCAAGCCTCACGTGTGCTCCCGACCTGGCAAGGACCACGGCCAGGACCCCGGTCTTGGCCTCCGTGTGGAGGGCCATGGAGACCCTGATATCCTTCATGTTCCCCGACATGGAGATCCTTTTTCCGATCTCCCCCAGTACCTTCATGTGGGACATTGCCCAATCTATCCTCTTCCTACCTTTTTCGATAAGCTTGATCATCTTCTCATCATCCATTACGTCGTTCATTGTATCACCCTGTAGCTGTGTCGAAGAGCTCATCCTTCCTGTCGGTCCTCTCCCACGTGAATTCGGGGAGGTCCCTGCCGAAATGGCCGTATGATGCTGTCTTTTGATATATGGGCCTCTTCAGGTCCAGGTATTCTATTATCGATGCCGGCCTGAGATCGAACATCCTCTTGATCGCTTTTTCTATCTTCTCCTCAGGGACGGTTGATGTCCCGAAAGTGTCAAGCATGATCGACACCGGTTCTGCAACACCAATGGCGTAAGCGACCTGTACCTCCACCTTTCTGGCAAGTTCTGCTGCCACGACATTCTTTGCGATATGCCTCATCATGTACGACCCGGACCTGTCCACCTTCGACGGGTCCTTCCCGGAAAACGCCCCGCCCCCGTGGCGGCCGACGCCCCCGTAGGTGTCCACGATGATCTT